>NZ_JASCXP010000021.1:0-34034 GCF_030010695.1 Nocardia sp. CC201C | reverse complement strand
CCCGGGTGCGGGTCTGCCGCAGCGTCCGGCTCCGGTGCCGGGGCTGCGCGGCCCTGCCGCGGGCGGTGCCACCGAGGAGGCGCCCGCCGGTCCGGGCAAGCACAGCTTCCGCTCCAATCCGCAGAAGACGGCGTCGTTCTTCCAGACTCGACTGCAGCCTGCCAGCGAAGACGACTCGTCGTTCGGCACTCCGATCTTCGCTGAGATGATGTCGGCGTGGCTGCAGGATCCGAACGCGGACCGGTCCCAGGTGGCCGCCTCCTTCGAATCACCGGGGGACGAGGGTTGGCAAGCGGCCCGTCGTGCGGTGGAATCTCAGCCGGAGAAGCGCACGGCAGCCGGTCTGCCGCAGCGTGATCCGGGGCACCGGTTGGTGCCGGGCGGCGTGAACGGCAACGCCGAACGGACCACCCGCCGGGATCCGGAATCCATCAGGTCCAGCCTGAGTCGTCACCAGCAGGGCGTCCGGGATGGCCGTGCACAGCAAGCAATGAACCTAACCGGAGATAAAGGAGACCGATGAACCCCGATCTAGGTGGTACGAAGCGACAGCTGGATTGGCTGGTTTCGAACTTCGCGAATGAGGTTCCCGGCGTCGCGCATGCCGTGCTTGTCTCGGCCGATGGCCTGCTGATGGCTGCCAGCGCGCAGCTGCCCGTCGATCGGGCCGAACAGCTGTCCGCGGTGACCGCGGGGCTCGCGAGCCTCTCGGTGGGCGTGTCCAACCTCTTCGAGGGCGGCACCGTGCTGCAGTCCGTTGTCGAGATGGAGCACGGATACCTGTTGCTCATGGCCGTTGGTGACGGTTCCTACCTCGCGGTGCTCACGAATACCTCGTGTGACATCGGCCAGGTGGGATACGAGATGGCTTTGTTGGTCGAGCGGGTGGGCCAGACAGTCCAGGCCACACCTCGCGTCACGATGGGTTCCTGATGGTGGGATGGACATAGACAATCAGCGCTTGGGGAGCGCCGAGCCCAGCCTCGTTCGCCCGTATTCCTTGACCGCCGGCCGCACGCGGCCGAAGGTGGAATTGGCGTTGGAGGCGCTCGTCGCATCGCATCCGGTCGCCTTCGAGCGGCAGTTCGAACTCACCAATATCGAGACGTCAATCGTGGAGTTGTGCAGAGAATCGCCGTCTGTCGCCGAAGTCGCAGCGCGCCTGGGCATCCCGATCGGGGTGGCCCGGGTGTTGGTCGCCGACTTGATCGAAGCCGGCCACGTGAAGGTTTCGGCGACATTGAAAGACGATTCCAGCGACGATGAACGTCGCGAGCTGATCGAAAGGGTTCTCAGTGGACTCCGGCGTATTTGATTCGACGACACAGGTCGACACACGCACGAGCAAGCCGACGTCGGCGAAGATCGTGGTGGCCGGTGGCTTCGGTGTGGGCAAGACGACCCTGGTCGGTGCCGTTTCGGAGATCGTTCCGCTGCGCACCGAGGCATTGGTGACCAATGCCAGTGTCGGCGTCGACAGCCTCAGTGGCGTCGAATCGAAGGCCACCACCACGGTGGCCATGGACTTCGGCAGGATCAGTCTTGCCGATGACCTGGTGCTGTACCTGTTCGGTACGCCCGGCCAGTACCGATTCTGGTTCATGTGGGACGACCTGATCCGCGGCGCCATCGGCGCGGTGGTGTTGGTCGACACCCGGCGACTGGAGGACAGTTTCGCCGCCGTCGACTACTTCGAGGCGCGGAACCTACCTTTCCTGGTGGCCATCAACGAATTCGACGACGCGCCTCGCTACCCGATCGAGGACATCCGCCAGGCCCTCGCGGTCCCGGCGGATACGCCGATTCTGTCGATGGACGCCCGCCGCCGGGAACCGGTGAAGCAGGCCCTGGTCGCGGTCACCGAGTACGCCCTGCGCAAGGTCGTGCAGGGGTACTGATCCGGGCATCGCCGACGGCGACGCAATCGGACACGGCTATTCTCGCGCTGTGAAGACAGCGGCGCGGGAACTTCTCGGTGGTCTGCTCGATCCCGGCTCCTTCGTGAGCTGGGATCGGCCTCCGCTGCAGATTCCCGGTTCCGCCGAGTACCGCGCCGAGCTGCGGGCGGCCGCGGCCGCGAGCGGTCTCGACGAAGCGGTGCTGACCGGGGAGGGGCGGTTGCGCGGGCGGCGGGTGGCCGTGATCGCGTGCGAGTTCGGGTTCCTCGCGGGGTCGATCGGGGTGGCGGCGGCCGAGCGCATCGTGTCGGCCGTGCAGCGGGCCACCGCGCTGGGGCTGCCGCTGGTGGCCTCGCCGACCTCCGGGGGAACCCGAATGCAGGAGGGCACAGTCGCTTTCGTGCAGATGGTGAAGATCGCGGGGGCGGTCGCGGCGCACAAGTCGGCTGGCTTCCCCTATCTGGTCTACCTGCGAAATCCCACCATGGGCGGGGTGTTCGCCTCGTGGGGATCGTTGGGGCACATGACTTTCGCCGAGCCCGGTGCGCTGATCGGCTTCCTGGGACCGCGGGTGTACCGGGCGCTGTACGGGCGCGATTTCCCGGAGGGGGTGCAGACGGCGGAGAACCTCTATCGCAACGGCGTCATCGACGGTGTGGTCCCGGTGCGGGTTTTCCGTCGTATCGCACACCGAGCCCTCAACGTGTTCAGTGGAATCGCTGTCGGGCATGCCGAATATTCGCGGGATCCAGCCACTTTGGATTGTTCTCCGGCGGAATATGCTTCGTTGGAAGCTATTCCGGCCTGGCAGTCGGTTCTGAACTCGCGACGTGCCGACCGTCCGGGTATTCGCGAACTGCTGCGTCAGGTCACCGATCGGGTGCCGCTCAGCGGTACCGGCCAGGGGGAATCCGACCGGACGGTGGTGCACGCGCTGGCCCGCTTCCGCGGCAATCCGTGTGTGGTGTTCGGCCACGATCGCCCCGGACAGACCACCGAGACGACCATGGGTCCGGCCGCTTTGCGGGAGGCACGCCGCAGCATGCAGTTGGCTCTGCAGTTGCGGGTGCCGCTGGTGCTGGTGATCGACACCGCCGGGGCTTCGCTGTCCCGCGAGGCCGAGGAACGCGGACTCGCCCCCGAGATCGCCCGCTGCCTGGCCGATCTCGTCACCCTGGATACGCCGACCATCTCGATCCTGCTCGGCCAGGGCACCGGTGGCGGCGCGCTGGCGCTGTTGCCCGCGGACCGGGTGCTGGCGGCCTCGCACGGGTGGCTCGCGCCGCTACCGCCCGAGGGAGCCAGCGCCATCGTCTTCCGCGATACCGAGCATGCTCCGGAATTGGCGGCGTCCCAGCGCATCCGGTCGGTGGATCTGTTCGCCGACGGAATCGTGGACCGCATCGTTCCCGAACGCCCGGATGCGGCGGCCGAACCGGTGGATTTCGCCCGCCGCATGGTCGCGGTCATCGCGCAGGAGTTGGCCGAGCTGACCGCCCGCCCGGTGGCGGAACTGCGCGCGGCCCGACACCTCCGGTACCGCCGTCTCGGCAATCCGCCCGCCGTCGGCTGATGCCCGTCGACCGGCCGGCTCAGCCCTCCGGCTCCGGCTCCGGTCGCGTCCACGCCAGGATCATGGCCGGAGCGCAGCCACCGGCCAGCAACGTCGCCAGGATCATGACGCCGCCCGCGTAGGAGGTCTGGAAGGCGCTCATCTCGGAGCCGAGGGCGGGTGCCCAGATCACGTAGAACAGTGGCGGCAGCGTCAGCCACTGGGTGACCGACAGTCCGATGGATCGGGCGGCCGTCCGCTGCGCGATCTCGAGTTCGTCGAGGATTTCGGCAGGTGCGTTGTCCTGGCCCTGGGAGACGACGCGCAGCATGGTCCAGGCGGCCAGGAAGGTCAGGATCACCGGCAGGATGAGCAGCGTCGCCCACTGCAGATCGAATGCGCACAGCACGCCGGTGACGAAGAGCGCGGTGAGGCTGACGGCCACGGTGACGACCAGCGCCCGCCGCCGGCGCCGGGTGCGCCATGTCGGGAGCATGCCGGCCATGCGCTGCTCGTGGACCAGCCAGCGGCGGACCCGGTAGTCCTGGTAGCGGTCGATGAGACCGGTTGCGGTGGTCATGGTTTCCCCTTCGAGTAGAACTCCGCGGACAGCGGGGTGAATTCGGTGCGAGAGAAGACGGCCTCGACGGGCACGCCGAAGACGTCGCAGATGCGCATGGCCAGGTCGAGGCTCGGGTAGTGGTCTCCCCGTTCGAGTGCCCCGATGGTCTGCACATTCACGTCCACTGCCTCGGCGAGCGCCGCGCGGCTCATGCGGTGCTCGGCCCGCAGCACCGCGATGCGGTTGTAGATCGGCAGGGTTTTACCCCTTCGCACTGGACTCACACAACATAGTGTTGTAAAAACCCAACATCCTGTCAAGTGGTGACCAACACAGCGAAAGGGCTGATTGACCAAGCGGCAAACCGCTTCTACGGTCGGAACGTGACCTTCAGGAGTGAAACGAGCGCCGTCCCCTCGATCGTGCTGAACGACGGGCAGGTGATACCGAAGCTCGGTTTCGGCGTCTTCCAGGTGACGCCCGAGCAAGCGGTCGACGCCGTCACCACCGCCCTGGAGGTCGGCTACCGCAGCATCGACACCGCCATGGTGTACGGCAACGAGGCGGAGGTGGGTCGCGCCATCCGCGATTCCGGCCTGCCGCGCGACCAGGTCTACGTGACCACCAAGCTGTGGAACTCCGATCAGGGCTACGACGCCACCCTGCGCGCCTTCGACGCCAGTATGGAACGCCTGGGCCTGGACTACCTGGACCTCTACCTCATCCACTGGCCGATCGCGGACTCCGGCCTGTACGTGGACACCTTCCGAGCGTTCCAATCGCTGAAGGCCGCCGGGCGCATCACCTCCATCGGCGTCTCCAACTTCACCCGCGAGCACCTCGAGCGCGTGATCGCCGAAACCGGCGAGACCCCCGTGGTGAACCAGATCGAACTGCACCCCCGGTTGACCCAGCCCGAGCTACGCGCCTTCCACGCCGATCACGGCATCGCCACCGAGGCATGGAGCCCGCTCGGTCAGGGCACCCTGCTCGACGACCCGGCCATCGTCGCGGTCGCCGAGGAAACCGGCCGCACCCCCGCCCAGGTCATCCTGCGCTGGCACCTCCAGCTGGGCAATGTCGCCATCCCCAAATCGGTCACCCCCACCCGCATCGCGGAGAACTTCGCCGTCTTCGACTTCGAACTCACCAACGACCAGATGTCGCGAATCTCCGCCCTGGACAAAGGCGCCCGCGTAGGCCCCGACCCCGAAACCTTCACCGCAGGCGCTCCGGACTGAACCACCCCAGGAACTCCGTCAACTCCACCGCTGCCGCCCGCCCCGCCCGATTGGCGCCGATCGTGCTGGCCGACGGCCCGTACCCGATCAGATGAATCCGCGGATCCGCCGCCACCCGGGTGGCCAGCCGCCCGTCCATGGTGATCCCGCCTCCGGGCCCGCGCAGTCGCAGCGGCGCCAGATGATCCAGGGCGCTGCGGAACCCGGTGCACCACAGGATCACCTCGGCCGCCTGGAACTCCCCGTCCGCCCATCGCACCCCGTCGGGTTCGATGTGGTCGAACATGGGGCGGCGGTGCAGCGCTCCCCGCGCCCGCATCGCCCGCACCCGCTCGTCCTCGCGCAACCCGGTCACCGACACCACCGATCCGGGCGGCAACCCCCGGCGCACCCGATCCTCGACGATCGCCACCGCCGCCCGACCGTCCTCGGGCGCGAACTGCCCGTCCCGGAACACCGGTTCCCGCCGTGTCACCCAGGTGGTGCCGGTGACCTGCGAGATCTCATCCAGCAACTGCACGGCGGTGATACCCCCGCCCACCACGACGACGTGCTTTCCCGCGAACTCCGCGGCGGCGCGATAGTCGTGGGCGTGCAGTTGTCGTCCAGCGAATGTTTCCGCGCCGCGGGAATAGGGAATGAATGGCTTGTCCCAGGTACCCGTCGCGTTGATCAAGCCACGGACACGCAGCGTGGCGCCTGGGGTGGGCACCCGACGAGGAACGCCCCCGCCGAGGTCGGAGGCGGCGGCTGGAGCGGTTCGTCCGGTGCGCGAGGTGGCGGCGTCGCTCGGACCGGAATCGACAGCGTGGTCGGTTTCCGGACCAGCGGCGCCGCCGCCGCGGTCTCCGGGGTTGTCCGCCACCCGACCCCCGGCCATCTCCGCCACCTGGCCGCTAGTCTCTTCCGCCGCGCGGCTCCCTGCCTCCTCCGGTGCCCGGCCCTCGGCCCCCTCCAGCACCAGGCCCCCGGCTTCCTGCGCGGCGGCCCGCTCGCCACCCACCCGCGTCTCCGCGTGCAGCAGCCCGTCCACTTCAGTGTTCGGGCAGGTCGCGGCGGTGGCACGATCACACACCACGGCCACCGAGATCGGTCGGTGCACGCGCAGGTCGAACCGCTTCTCGTACAGCTCGAAGTAGTGCGGAACCGCGGTCGCCGCCTGCGCGTGCGCCGCGTCGGGCGGCAGGGTTTCGGCGAATTCCATCCCGGGTAGGTCGTGGACACGATTGACCGTGCTCAGTGTGAGTGAGGGCCAACGGAATTGCCAGGCGCCACCCGGTCCGGGGGAGTGGTCGACAATGAGAAAGTCCTGCTCGGGCCGCAGCCCCAGTCGCCGCAGGTGATAGCCGACGGAGAGTCCGGCCTGGCCCGCACCGATCACCAGGATGTCCACATCGGGTGTCGCGCTCACCGTCCAGACAGTACCGACGGTGCGTTACCGGTCGGTACACACGGCCGCGTCGAGCGCGGAACTGCCGGTCGGTCCCGCTTAGAGTGAAGGGACCAGGGTGCCGACAGTGGGGAAGGGACAGATGCTCGGAGTCAGCCGCGATGGTGAGGTGGTCACCATCGAACTGCAGCGTCCGGAACGCCGGAACGCTCTCAACCTCGAGCTGGTGGGCCGGTTGCGCACCGCTGTCCAGGAGGCGGCGGCCGACGCACGGGTCATCGTGCTCACCGGCCAGGGGCCGATCTTCAGTGCGGGGGCCGATCTGGACGGCGTCTATTCCGACGAGTTCCTGGACGGCCTGATGGGCATGTTGCGCACCATCGAGTCGGTGCCGGTGCCCGTGATAGCCGCGATCAACGGCGGTGCGCTCGGCGCGGGCGTGCAGCTGGCGCTGGCGTCGGATCTGCGGGTGCTGAGCCCCGACTCCTACATCGCCATTCCGGCCGCGAAACTCGGTATCTCCGTGGACCGTTGGACGGTGCGCCGACTGGCCTCGCTGATCGGCTCCGGCCCGGCCCGCACCATGTTGCTGGGCGCGGAACCGATCCCCGCCGCGGACGCCTACGGTTTCGGCTTCGCCAATCGCCTCGGCACCCTCGCCGACGCGCAGGCGTGGGCCAAATCCATCGCGGAGCTGGCACCGCTGTCGCTGCGGCATATGAAGCTGGTGTTCAACGACGACGGCACCCGTGAGGCCGACACCATCGAGCAGCGAGAGGCGCTGAGGGCGGCATGGACGAGCGAGGACGCACAGGAGGCGCGCTTGGCGCGCCAGGAGAAGCGCACAGCGAGGTTCACCGGACGATGAATGCCGAACGAGACACCGGGACAACCGATATCGAGGTGGTGCGGGACCGACTCACGGGTGCGGCGCGCACCGTGGTGGGTGCGATGGCCGGTGCCGTGGGCATCGGCTGGCTGATTCGCGCGGCGTGGGGTATTCCCTCGGCCATGGGGGCGGGCATCTCGGCCATCCAGCCGACCGCCACCGCCTCGGTCCGCTACCGCAACCGCCAGTTCCACAACACCGAGCCGAGCAGCCAGATCGCCTCCGGTTCGGGTTTCTCGCTGCTGAACTCGGTGCTGACCAAACGCAATCTGGGCCGTGCGCCCGGCCCGATTCCGCTGGTCACCCCCGAGCTGCCGGAACAGGCCGCGGATCTGGCCGTCACCTGGTACGGCCATGCCACCGCGCTGGTCGAGATCGACGGCTACCGGGTGCTCACCGATCCGGTGTGGAGCGAACGCGTTTCGCCGTCACCGCTCATCGGCCCGGCCCGGCAGCATCCGGTGCCGCAGCGGCTCGACGAGCTGCCGCCGCTGGACGCGGTGATCATCTCGCACGACCACTACGACCATCTGGACCGCGATACCGTGCAGGGTCTGATGGAGAGCCAGAGCGCGGTCTTCATCGTGCCGCTCGGGATCGGGGCGCACCTGCGGCACTGGCAGGTGCCGGACGAGCGGATCGTCGAAATGGATTGGGGCACCTCGGTTTCGCTGTCGACGCTGCAGCGCGCACACGAGGGCACGGATCTGACGATCACCTGTACGGAGGCCCGCCACTTCTCCGGCCGCGGGCTGGTGCGCAACACCACCCTGTGGGCGTCCTGGTCGCTGGCCGGTCCGCGGCATCGGGTGTACTTCGGTGGCGATACCGGCTACACCAAGGCGTTCTCGGAGGCGGGCGCGAAGCTCGGCCCGTTCGATCTGACCCTGCTGCCCATCGGCGCGTACGACGCCGCCTGGCCGGATGTGCACATGAATCCGGAGGAGGCGGTGCGCGCACACGCCGATCTGAATCTGGGAAACGCGGCGCACGGACTGCTGGTGCCGATTCACTGGGCGACCTTCAATCTGGCCTTCCACGGCTGGTCGGAGCCGGTACAGCGGATGGTGGCGGCGGCCGACGCGGCGGGTACGGCCGTCGCCGTGCCGAAACCGGGACAGCGGATCGACCGCAATGGTGTCCCACCAGGACAGACCTGGTGGAAAGATGTCAGCCGATGACCGAAGACCGAGTGTGAAGGAGCAGGGCTGTGAGTCTTATGGACACGCTCAAGGGATTGGTCGGCAAGGGCAAGGATGTGGCGGCCCAGAACGCCGAGAAGATCGAGTCCGCGGTGGACAAGGCCGGGGGTTTCATCGATCAGAAGACCGGAGGCAAGTACTCCGACAAGATCGACAAGGGTGCCGAGGCGGTGAAGAACGCCATTCCGGAGCAGGGCGGCGCGGGCGCGGCTCCGGAGGCGAGCCCGGCTCCCGCTCCGGATCCCACTCCGGGTGAGAACCCGCCGGGGGAGCAGAAGCCTCCGACGCCGTAAGCCGAGCGACCTCCGGGACGCCCGGGACGGCTCGTTGTTCCGGGCGGCCCTCGTTCGGGGTCGATCAGGGTGCAGACCCGATCATGGTGCAGGGCGCGGACCCGGAACCGGCCGAGCGCGGCATTCGGGCCGTTCGTGTCTCCGATGGGGACCCGAACGGTCCGTTGGTTTTTCGGGTCCGTGTGGTTTACGGGTTCCGATGATTGTCGGTACCCGCCTCTAGACTGGCTGCATGGGGTCCCGGCGGAGTTTCGGGGGAGTCGAGGTGGCGCTGACCAACCTCGACAAGGTGCTGTATCCCGCCACCGGCACCACCAAGGGCGAGGTCATCGACTATTTCACGGCCATCGCCCCGGCTTTGCTGCCGCATATCGCGGGGCGGGCCGTGACGCGCAAGCGCTGGCCGAACGGGGTGGACGAGCCGTCGTTCTTCGAGAAGAACCTGCCCGACCACGCACCGAAGTGGATCGAGCGCCATCGCCTCGAGCATTCCGACCGCACCGTCGTCTATCCGGTGATCGACTCGGTGGCGGGCATGGCGTGGCTGGGGCAGCAGGCGGCCCTGGAAATCCATGTGCCGCAGTGGATATTCGACGGTGACGCACGCGGCCCCATCACCCGGCTGGTCTTCGACCTGGATCCCGGGCCGGGGGCCGGGCTGCGGCAGTGTGCGCAGGTGGCGCTCATGCTGCGTGATGTGGTGCGCGATGTCGGCCTGGACGCCTTCCCGGTGACCAGCGGCAGCAAGGGCATTCACGTCTACGTCCCGCTCGATCGTCGGTTGAGCGCGGGCGGCGCGTCCACCGTGGCCAAACAGGTAGCCACCAATCTGCAACAGCTGTACCCGAATCTGGTTACCGCGAACATGGCCAAGGCGGCGCGCGAGGGCAAGGTGCTGCTCGACTGGAGCCAGAACAATCCGGCCAAGACCACCATCGCCCCCTACTCGCTGCGCGGTCGCGACGAGCCGACCGTCGCCGCACCGCGCACCTGGGACGAGATCGAGAATCGGAAGAAGTTGCGGCACCTACGCTTCGAGGAGGTGCTGGAACGGTGGCGGTCCGACGGCGATCTGATCGCCGCACTGGACGCACCGCTGCCGGAACATCAGCCCGACCGGCTCACCCGCTACCGCTCCATGCGCGACCCGGACCGCACCCCGGAGCCGGTGCCCGCCGCTCGTCCCGCCTCCACCGAGGGCAATCGCTATGTGGTGCAACAGCATCGGGCCCGGCGGCTACACTGGGACGTGCGGCTGGAACGGGACGGCGTCCTGGTGTCGTGGGCGGTGCCCAAGGGTCCGCCGACCGACACCCACGAGAACCGCCTCGCCGTGCACACCGAGGACCACCCACTCGAGTACCTGGAGTTCCACGGCACGATTCCCAAGGGCCAGTACGGGGCCGGGGAGATGACCATCTGGGATGCGGGCACCTACGAGACCGAGAAGTGGCGCGACGACGAGGTGATCGTGCGCCTGCACGGTGAGCGGCTGGACGGGCGGTACGCGCTCATCCAGACCAATGGCAATCAGTGGCTCATGCACCTGATGAAGGACCAGCATCCGGAACTCGACCGGCCGGATGGCGACGGCGCGGTGTCGGGCGACGGCGCACGGGTGCTCACGCCGCCCCGGCAACCCGTGCCGCTGCCGCGCGGACTCACGCCCATGCTCGCAACCCCCGGCGACGTCTCCTCCTTCGAGGCCGACGAGTGGGCCTTTGAAACCAAGTGGGACGGCTTCCGCCTGATCGCCGAGGTCGACGACGGCGCGGTCACGCTGCGCAGCCGCGCCGGGAATATCGTCACCGGCCGCTATCCGACCATCGCCCGGCTGGGCGCGGAACTGGCCGGGCATTCGATCGTGTTGGACGGCGAGGCGGTGGTTTTCGACGATCACGGCACCGCCAATCTCGGGCTGTTGCGCAACCACGCCGGGCAGGCGGTGTTCGTGGCCTTCGACGTGCTCTACCTGGACGGCACCTCGCTGCTGCGTAAACGCTACGACGATCGCCGCCGGGTGTTGGAGGCGCTGGCCGGGCGGTCGCCCTCGCTGGTGGTGCCGCCGCGCCTGGACGGTTCGGGGGCGCGGGCGCTGCGCTACAGCCAGGAGCACGGAATGGAGGGGGTGGTCGCCAAACGCCGGGATTCGGTGTACCTGCCCGGTAAGCGCGGGCAGTCCTGGGTCAAGACCCGCAATTGGCGCACCCTGACGGTGACGGTCGGCGGCTTCCGGCGCTCGGACGTGCGCCGCTTCGCCTCCCTGCTGGTGGGGGTGGAGCACGAGGGCAGGCTGTACTACCTGGGGCGGGTCGGCACCGGTTTCAGCGAACAGGAGATGAGCGAGCTGGACTCGAAACTGCGCCGCCTGGAACGCAAGACCAGCCCGTTCGACAACGAACTCACCGCCGAGGAGCGCAAGGACGCGGTGTGGGTGACACCCAAGATCACCGGCACCGTGCGGTTCATGAACTGGACCGAGACCGGACGCCTGTGGCACCCGGCCTGGATCCCCGCCTCGGACTGAGCCTTTCGCTCCCAGGCTCAGGCCGATTTCTCGAACAGCGGTGTGAGCGTGTCGATATCGGTGACCACCGCGTGGCCCTGGAATTCGAAGTCGGCCCAGGCCCGATCCATGGCCTCGATGTCACGTCCGCCCACCGCGTCCTTGACGACCACCGGAATGAAGCCGAGATCGGTGGAGTGCGCGACGGTCGGGGCGATGCCGATCTCGAGTGCCACACCGACGATCGCGTAGGCCCCGATGCCGAGATCGCGCAGCGTGGCCGCCAGCGGCGTGCCCTCGAACGCCGACATGGCCGTCTTGTCGAAGACCGTCTCGTCGGCGGTCGGGCGAAGTTGCGGCACCAGTTCGAAGGCCGGGGTGTCGCGTTGCAGGATCGGGTGCACCTCGTCCACGGAATCCACCCGCTGCCAGTTCATGGCCATGCGCAGCGCGAACGTTCCGCTCAGCCGTTTGGGCAGGAACATGTGCCGCAGGAAGATCACCGGGTAGCCGCCGCGCCGGGCGGCCTCGACCACCCGCACCACCCGCTCGATGATCGCGTCACCGTCCGGCAGCTGTGACAGCACCCCGACCTGCATGTCGTAGACGATCACCGCCATCCGCTCGGGTGCGCACAGCTCCTCCAGCGAGTCCGGAATCTCCAGGCTGTTCCCGTATCGCACGCTATCCTCCACTCGCCCAATGCGTTTCGCCCAACCCTACCCGCGAGCGAGCAGCTCCGGGGCAAACTCTCGGCGTCGTGCGCGGGAGCGGAAGGCGCGGCGCGCCCTCGATTCCGCGGTTGCGAGCGCACGCCACCACCGCACCGGCAACACCTGATCCACCGCACGCGCACGCCGATCACGCCAGCCGCGCCGACCTGCCGGACGTCCTGCCCGCCGTGGTTGCGGAGGGGCGTGCACGGGATGCCGTGCGGTGGGTCGGGTGCGCAGGGTGCCGCGTCGCCGTGCTGGTGGGTCGGGTGCACAGGGTGCCGCGTCGCCGTGCTGGTGGGTCGGGTCCACAGGGTGCCGCGTCGCCGTGCTGGTGGGTCGGGTGCACAGGGCGCCGCGTCGCCGTGGTGATGGGGACGGTGCCACCGAAATCGCGGCCGTGCGGTGGCAGCGGTGGTGGGCGGCTGTGCGCGCACGCCACGCCCGGGTCGCGAGACGCGCCGAGGAGCGTCGGACGTCCATTGACCAGGCCGGATGGTCCGCAGTACCTTGAGGTCTCCGATGCGCCGGGAGTAGGTACGGCGCGATCACGGGCCTGATGAAGCTGGAGCGTCGGTGGGATACGACGCTGGAGGCGTAATGCGGCAGGGCGGCGCGCGGATTCGAGGATGCGCGCGGGGCGGCAGGGGCTGGTGGATATTCCTGATCGCGGTGGTGATCGCCTTGGCCGCGGCGGTCGCGCCGCTGGCCAGACCGCAGATTCCGGTGCCGGACGACGATCCGTTCTACGCGCCCCCGGCGAACCTGTCGGCCTACGCCAATGGGGCCGTGCTGGATTCGCGGCCCATCGCGGTGTTCGGGCTGCCGTTGCCGGTGGCCGCCTGGCAGTTGCAGTACCGCAGCACCGATTCGCTGGGCGTCCCGATCGCGAATGTCGCCACGGTCATGCTGCCGCCCGGAGCCTGGACGAATCCCGGTGGGCGTCCGCTGCTGTCGTACCAGATAGCGGAGGACAGCCTCGGCACCAGATGCGCGCCCTCCTACGCCCTGCGCGGCGGCCGCGACTTCTCCATCGTGAACACGCTGCTGGACATTCCGTTCCTGGCCGCCGCGCTGCTCCGCGGCTGGGCCGTGGTGGTCTCGGATTATCAAGGGCCGCAGTCGCGTTTCTTCGACGGGGTGACCTCGGGGCGCGGTGTGCTCGACGGCATCCGGGCGGCCCGCGACTTCGCCCCGCTGGGGCTGACCGCCGACAGCCCGATCGGGGCCTGGGGCTACTCGGGCGGTGCGTTCGCCACCCTCTGGGCCACGCAACTGCGCGCGGCCTATGCGCCCGATGTGTGGCTGCACGGGGTCACGGCGGGCGGGGTGCCCGCGAATATCCCGGCCGTCGCCCGCGGCGTGGACGGCAGCCTCCAGGCCGGACTGGCCCTGCTCATCCTGCTGTCGCTGGCCCGCAACGACCCCGCCTCGGGCCTGATCGACCTGCTCGACGAGCGCGGCCGCGCGGCGCTCGCGCAGGAGTCCGAAGCCTGCGGCGCGGACCTGGTGGTGCGGCACCCGTTCGATCGCGTGGACAATTATTCGGCGGTCCCGAACCTCCTGTCGCACCCGGCCTTCGAGGCCACCGCGCAACCCCAGGAGCTGGGCGGATCCACCCCCGACGTCCCGCTGTACCTCTATCACAGCACCGGAGACGACGTGATCCCCGTGGCCGGATTCACCGCGCTGCGGAATCGCTACTGCGCGGGCGGCGCGACGCTCGTCTCGGTGCACTCGCGGGTGCCCGGCCACAATCCCGCGGCCCTGGTGGAATCCGTGGGCGCGATGAAGTACCTGTCGGACCGATTCGCGGGAATTCCGGCTCCCCGCGAATGCGCGGAGAACTGACGTCGCTCCCGGTGCGTGCGAACCCGGGGCGGGTGTGCGCGGACGGTGCGGGAGCGGGAATGACGCCTGCGCGGAGGATGTGCGAGCCGAATGGCGGATGCGCGGGTTCCCAGGGCGGCGGGCGTGGTGGCCGACGCTGAGGTCCCCCAGATCGACCGGTGCCGGTGCCGTGGTTGGTATGCGGCGAAACGTGCTGCCGGAGCAGGCTCCCGGGCACGTGGCCGGGGGCGGGTACATCCGTGTGGCGCGCAGCCCCCGAGGAGGTCTGAACCGATTGCGATCGGACAGTCCGTGATTGGGCGGACTGTGCCACGGGTGCGCCGGGCCGCACCGAGGGCACAGGGTGGGGCAAGTGCGGAGCCCACCCTGACCGCTCCATCGTTGCTTCCCGACCGCTCCCTGTCCGGGTTCGGTCGGCTAGGGCCCGGCGTCCGGCCGAGTCGGCTCCGTCTCAGTTGGCCCGGCTCAGTTGGCCCGGCTCAGTTGGCTCCGGCGAACTTGCTGGTCCCCGGGGGCGCCATGAGGGTGTTGATCAGGTCGATCCCCGCGATGATAAGCGTCGGTCCACCCACCACGAGGGTGCCGATGATGCCGCCGATGGCCGCCCCCGCGATCACGCTGGCGATCACGGTCGGGCCGCCGACAATGCCGGTGAGTCCGACCGCCGCGCCGAGCGCGGTGCCGATGAACGCCCCGATGGCGGTGGCGATGCCGAACTGGCTGGCGAACGTCTGCTGCGCCAACAGGTTCTCCTTCGGCGAGGCGACCGGCTTGATCCCGGCCGGTCGAGCCGTCGACTCGTCCTTGATCGCCGTCAGCGACAGCGTGGCGCCGTCGGCACTGATGTTGTGCGGCAGCGAGTATTCCGTGCCGTCCTGCTGGAACGCCAGCGGCAGGCTCACCCAGGTGCGCCCGGCATTGTCGTTGATGTTCACCGAATTGCCGGCGAGCTGGAAGGTTCCGTTGGTGAGGCTGGTGACAACGGTATTGCCGACCAGCTTGGCCTCGTATCCGATATCGGGGGCGACGGCGTCGGCCTGCGCGGTCCCCATGGCGCCGGTGCCGATGGCGAGGGCGGTGATTACCGGTGCGGCAACAGCCGTGATCTTGCGGTACATCTGCGGTTGTCCAATCTTCATCAGGTTGTTCTGTCAACGCTGGCCGCACACGCTGAAACTTCCTCACCCCTCGCGCGTGTGCAGCCGTGATGCGAATCGCATCGTGATCCCTCATCCGATCTTCAATCGCCAACGGTAGCGCGCCCCACCGACACGCCGTACGATTTTCGGCCCAGACCGAGGTCGGGAGGCAAAACGCCTGGGCATCAGCGGAATCTGCGCCGCCGGGAAACCCACTCAGAACAGCACGTCGACCAGAATCGCACCGGCGCAGACGACCCCGACGATAGCGAGAGCGTATATATCCCGTCGACCCGGTGTGCTGGGCCGCGCCGTGAGTTCTCCGGTGCCACCGCGCGCGGTGATCGCCTCCCCGAGTTCACCCGCTCGCCGCGTGGACACCGCCAGGGCCGCGGTGAGAATGTCCACCAGCGGATTCGCGGCCCGCTGCAACATTCCGTCGCTCGGACGCAGTTTCCGGGAGGCCCGCAGAATCCGCATCTCCTCCAGCAGCAGCGGCAGCCCGCGCAGCGTCAGCGCCACCACGACCGCCCACTCGTCCACCGGCACCGCGTGCCGCACCCCACGCCGCGTCCACCCGATCCGCCGCAGCGGCGCGCCGAGTTTTGCGAGGGCGGGCGCGATCTCCCCCATGGGTGTGGTCCACGCGATGAGGAAGGACGCGCTCAACAGGATGAGTCCGAATACCGCCACATTGAGATAGCGCAGCACCGCCGCGCTCCCGATGGGGAGATTGATCAGCGCGCCGAGCAGCAGCCCCGCCCAGAACCACCAGGGGAAGCGCGGCAGGGTGCCCAGCGGTAGCCGCGCGGTGAGCCACACCGCGGCCAGGAAGGCCACACAGATCCCCAGCACCGGCCAGGACGGAATGAACATCAGCAGGACGCTGACGGCGAAGGCGGCGATCATCTTGGTACCGGCCCACAGTCGGTGTACCGGGCTCGCCACGGGGACTTCGCGCAGAATTGGGCCGCTCATCGCCATGCCTCCGGCTGGTTCGTCGGATAGGGGTGCTGCGGTGGCGCGGATCGCGTTGGGGGAGAAGGGGGTTCGAGTAGTTTCCCGCCGCTCAGGTGCACGGTGCGGTCGCACAGCACGGCCATGTCGTCGACATCGTGGGAGATGACGATCAGCGTGAGGCCGGAATCCCGCAGTCGCCCGAGCAATTCCACCACATCCGCGCGTCCCTCGGGGTCGAGCCCCGCCAGCGGTTCGTCCAGTACCACCACCTGTGGGCGACTGGCCGCGATGGCCGCCAACACCACCCGTTTCGCCTGTCCGCCACTGAGTTCCTCGATGGAGCGGGTGGCCAGGGCGCGGTCCAACCGCACGGCGTCCAGGGCGCGGCCGATGGCGAGGGTGCCGTGTCCGCCCCAGTCCTCGATCTCCGCGCCGACCGTCTGGCGCTGCAATTGCAGGCGGGAATGCTGAAATGCCAACTGCACGGCCCCGATTCGGCGATGTGTGGGACGGGGGCCGGTGGGCTCGAGTAGGATGCAGGTGCCTTCGGTGGGCACGGTGAGTCCGGCCATGATCCAGGCCAGGGTGGATTTGCCGGATCCGTTGCCGCCCACGATCAGCAACGCCTCGCCGCGGTACACGTCGAGGTCGATTCCGTGCAATGCCGGTGCCTCCCAAGGCGTTCGGCGATTGTAGGTGTGGCGCAGGCCGCGCAGGCGCAGGATGGGTTCGCCGATGGGCCGCCGCCGGGGCTCGCGGACGGGTCGCGGCCAGGCGGGCAGGTGGTCGACGGTGCGGCCGTCGCGCAGATGCACGACGCGATCGGCCATGGCGGCGTCGGCCTCGTGGTGGGTCACCAGCACCACCGCCATGTCATGCCGTTTCGGCAGGTCGGCCAGCAGGGCGACCAGTTCACGTCGGCCGTCGGGGTCGATCATGGCGGTGGCCTCGTCGGCGATCAGCAGGGTGGGGCGGCGCGCCAGGGCGGCGGCCACGGCCAGCCGCTGCTGCTGCCCGCCGGACAGCGTCGCGGTCTCGGCGTCCCCCATGCCGCCGAGTCCGACCTCGGCCAGCAGCCCCTCGATGTCGACGGTGGCGGCGATCTCGGTGGGCAGGCCCCACACCACGTCGTCGGCGGCGAGCACCCCGAGGGTCTGGCTCTCCGGCCGCTGGAGCACCAGTGCGGTGCCGCCGGTGACGCCCAGGCCCGCGGAGCCGGGGCGGGTGACGGTGCCGGAGGTCGGCGGCCGTCCGGCGAGAATCCGGGTGAGCGTGGACTTTCCGGAGCCGTTGTGCCCGACCACCGCCACGAATTCGCCGAGCCGCACGGTGAGGTCGATGTCCGCCAGCGCCGGGGTGCGCGCCCCCGGATAGCGGAACGACACCCGGTGCAGGGCGACCGGCAGCGGTGCCACGGGCCGGTCGTCGGCGGGGGCGTCGAGCAGGTCGCGGCCGGGCAGCCAGGACAGCCGTTCCAGCACCGAGCCGAGCACGTACCAGGAGATGAGACCGCTGGTGATCACACCCGCCAGCACGCCGCCCGCGATCCACGCCCACCACCAGCGCAGCACCGTATCGGTGAGATCGGCGATGGCGTGGCCGAGCGGTGCCAGGGCGGACTCGCTGGCGAGGATCTTCTCCACGCCGGCGGCGGTATTGCGGATAGTGTCGAACACCAGTTGGCGTGCCCGGGAGAACAGCAGCAGCAATCCTACGGAGAACGATGCCCCAGCCAGTCCCGCCAGTGTGGACAGTCCCAGCACCGCGAGCAGTCCGCCGCGCCGCCGTTTCACCACGCCGATGATGCCGCCGATCACCGCGACCGACGCCAGGTTGAGCGCCGGGACGATTCCGGCCGCCACGAAGGTCACCAGGGTGGCCGCGACGGTGGTGGTGCTCAGCGCCCGCACCCGGTGCCGGTATGCGAGCAGTCCCATCGGCACGGCCGCCACCAGTTGCAGTGCGGCGGCGAACGGCACCACCGACCCGACGGTCACCAAACCGACGGTCGCCCCGCCGAGTACCGCACCGGTGGCGAGTTCGATCGGGCGCAGCGGGCCGTGCGGTGCGGAAGCTCCGGGCGAAACAGTCACGCACCCAGTCTGCCGTGTGCGCGGGTGTGCACGTACCGACCGGTGCCCGGCCTGTCCGCAGGGGTCCCCGGGGAGTCGGGTGCATCGGTCCGCGCTGGTGCGGAGTTGTGGGGTACTCCACCGGCCGCGCGGGTTACGGTGCGACCAGGGTGGTGATCGGCCGGGTGGTGATCGGCCGGGTGGCGATCGGCCGGGTGGCGATCGGCCGGGTGGCGATCGACCCACTGTCGCCCGTGCGCGTTTCGGCGTGAACCGGGGTGGCAACCGACACTGTCGGGGCGATACCGCGCGGGTCGGGCCGGGGCTCGTGAGCCGTTCCGGGCGGGCGGGCCGAATTCGTTCGACCGTAGGTGTTGCATTCATGCGCAACTATGCATAGTTTGGACCATCGTGGGACACGATCATTCGCATGGCATCGCGCCGGAGAGCGCGTCGGGCAAGTATCTGAGCCGCCTGGTGATGGCGCTGGGCATCGCGGCCGTCTTCATGCTGGCCGAATTCGTGGTCGCGTTCTGGACCTCGTCGCTGGCGCTGCTCTCCGACGCGGCGCACATGCTGACCGATGTCGTCGGCGTCGGCATGGCGCTGTCGGCGATCCTGCTCGCCAAGCGCAGCCGCCCCACCTACACCCGGACCTTCGGCTACTACCGCGCCGAGGTGCTGGCGGCACTGGCCAACGCCGTCCTGCTGTTCGGCGTGGCGATCTATGTGCTGTACGAGGCCATCGCGCGACTGGGTGAGCCGCCGGAGGTGCCGGGCTGGCCGGTGCTCATCGTGGGCGCGCTGGGCATGGTCGCCAATATCGCGTCGGCGCTGCTGCTGCGCTCGGGCGCGAAGGAGAGCCTGAATGTGCGCGGCGCGTACCTCGAGGTGTTCGCCGACCTCATCGGCTCGGTGGGCGTACTGGTCTCGGCGGCCATCACCCTCACCACCGGCTGGCGCTACGCGGACATGATCATCGGTGTGGCCATCGGCCTGTGGGTGCTGCCCCGCACCTGGGTGCTGGCGCGCCGTTCGCTGCGAATCCTGTTCCAGCACAGCCCCGAGAACCTCGATGTCGAGCAGATCGCCGCCGCCCTGCACGCCGTGCCCGGCGTCGCCGATGTGCACGACCTGCACGTGTGGACGCTGACCTCCGGGATGGAGGTGGCCTCGGCGCACATCACCGTGGCGGGTGGGCACACCGGCGACGACGTGCTGCGCGCCGCCCAGCACGTGCTGGCGCACGACTTCCGCATCGAGCACGCGACCTTGCAGGTCGAGGGCGCGGACTCGGCGCGCCGGTGCGCCGAGCTGTCGTGGTGACGCCGGGCGGTGCGGTCGGCGACTAGCGGACCCGGGTGAGGACATAGTCCTCGGGCCGTACCTTGCGGGTCCGCCGCCGATAGCTGCGCGTCGTCCCCGGCCAGTTGTTGGTGATCTTCCCGGCCTCGTTCCGGTACCAGCTGGTGCAGAAGTTCCACGGTGTCAGGGCCAGGCGCTGCTGCAACGCGATGTTGAAGGCGCGTTCGGCCTCCGGTCGCACCTCCAGGGTGCAGCCCGGATGTTCCGCCAACACCTGTATCGCGCCGCGGATGTAGCGGGCCTGCGACTCCTGCATGTAGATGATCGACCCCACGCCGAGATTGGTGTTGGGGCCGTACACCAGGAACAGATTCGGGAACTCCGGCACCGTCATCCCCAGGTAGGCGTGCGCCCCGTCGGCCCACACATCGGCCAGATTCCGCCCACCCCGGCCCCGGATCTTCATGGGCCACAGGAATTCCGTGCCCTTGAATCCGGTGCCGTAGATGATCACGTCAGCGGCGTGCGGAATGCCGTCCTCGGTGCGCACGCCTTCCGGCACGATCTCGGCGATCGGTGTGGTCACCAGCTCCACATTGGGCTGGGTCAGCGCCGGGTAGTAGTCGTTGGAGAACAGCCCCCGCTTGCAGCCGATGGGATAGTCCGGCGTCAGCGCGGCGCGCAGCTCCGGATCCGGCACCTGTTCGGCGAGATGTTTCTCCGCGATCCGCGACACCACCCGCGCGATGCCCGGAAACTCCACCAGTCCGAGCGCCACCGTCTCGCCGATCAGCCACCACGAAACCCGCTCGGCCAGCGGCATTCCCGGAATCCGCCGCAGCACCCGGTGATGCACCGGCGTGTAATCGGTGTCGAACTTCGGCAGCACCCAGGCCGGGGTCCGCTGGAACAGCGTCAGCCGCCGCGCCGCGGGCTGGATCTCCGGAATGTACTGCACCGCACTGGCTCCGGTACCGATGCAGGCCACTCGTTTGCCGTTGAGGTCCACGTCGTGATCCCACAGCGCCGAATGGAACGACTGCCCCGCGAAGGTGTCGATCCCCGGTATCGAGGGCCAGGCGGGCCGCGACAGCTGCCCGACCGCCGATACCAGCACATCGGCGGTGCGAGTCACGCCGTCGCCGGTCCGCACGGTCCAGCGGCCGGTGGTCTCGTCGAACTCGGCCTCGGTCACCTCCGCGCCGAACACGATGGATTCCAGCAGTCCGTGCCGCCGCGCCACCTCCCACATGTAGGCGTGGATATCGCGTCGCCCCGAATAGCGCTGCGGCCAATCCGGTGTGGCCTCGTAGGAGAACGAGTACAGCGGTGACGGCACATCGCACGCCGCTCCCGGGTAGGTGTTCTCGCGCCACACCCCACCCAGATCCTGCGCCTTCTCGAGGATGGTGAATTCGCGAAAGCCATTGCGCTGCAATTCGATCGCCATCCCCAACCCCCCGAATCCGGCGCCGATGATGATCACGGACGGCATTGTGGCGCTCCTCACACTAGGTTGCTCTCCACTCTAGAATCCGCCTTGGCGTGAGCCGATCGAGATCTTCGGCCAACCTGCCCGGAGGGTGCGCACCACGGTGATCTCACCCACGGTCGATCCCCCACCCGGGGGGTTGACCGGTACGCTGAGCGCACGCGGCGGTGGGGCTCGCCGCTTCGGGCCGACCGGTTCCGAACAACCGTGGATTCCACCAACAGTCCCTACCCCAGAAGCACCCCTGCGGTGATGGAGTAGGAGACGCCTGTGTCCAGTGAGCTGACCGTCCACGACGCGATCGACCCCGATGTCGACATCCGTGCACCCGAGCAGCGCCGCGAACTCTCCCGCTCCCACGGCGCGATCCTGGCCGTGATCTCCCTGGGCGGCGGGATCGGCGCACTGGCCCGCTACACACTCGCGCAGATCTGGCCCACCGCACCGGGCGGCTTCCCGTGGGCGACCTTCGCCGCCAATGTCCTCGGCTGCTTCCTCATCGGCGTCCTCATGGTCGCCATCACCGAGATCCGGCCCGCCCACCCGCTGCTGCGCCCCTTCCTCGGGGTCGGCGTCCTCGGTGGGTTCACCACCTTCTCCACCTACGCCGACGACACCCGCGCCCTGCTCACCCCGGAAACGGTCCCGACCGCCATCGCCTACCTCGCCCTGACCCTGCTCTGCGCACTGGCCGCCACGGCCACGGCCGTCGCACTGACCCGCCGGGCCCACCGCATCACCCGTCGACAGCAGGTGGCCCCGTGACCCCGCTGCTGGTCGTCCTCGGCGCCATGCTCGGCGCACCCCTGCGCTACCTCATCGACCGCGCCGTCCAATCCCGCCACGCCACCGCCCTCCCCTGGGGCACCGCGACGGTCAACCTCACCGGCTGCCTACTCCTGGGCGCCCTCACCGCCGCCGCCCTCTCCACCCCCTGGACCGCCTTCCTGTCCACCGGCCTGTGCGGCGCCCTCACCACCTACAGCACCTTCACCTACGAAACCCTCCGCCTCACCGAAACCCGCGCCTACCGCCACGCGGCCCTCACGATCGTCGTCAATGTCGCGACCGGCCTGGGCGCGACCATGCTCGGCTACGCCGTCGCCGATGCCCTCCTCGCGTGACCTGCCCGAGACTGGTTCTGATTGAGACTTTCGGCCACAATGCTCGGATGGGCGCGGTGCAGGAGCCGGAGATTCGGGACTGGGACTTTCCACGGGGAGTCGCCAGTGCGGCCTTGATGGTGGGGTATGCCCGGGAACGGGGGGTGGGGGAGGAGTTGATGCTGCGCGGGACCGGGTTGACCGCGGCGACCTTGGCGGATCCGGACCTGCAGATCGACGCGCGGACCGAACTGGCGGTGGTGCGGAATCTGGTGCGGGAGCTGGGGGACGAGCCGCTGCTCGGGGTGGATGTGGGGCGGCGGTATCGGATCACCACGTTCGGGATCTTCGGGTTCGCCTGCGTCAGCAGTCCGACCCTGGGCGAGGCGATCTCGTTCGCGCTGCGGTATCTGGAGTTGAGCTTCACTTTCTGCATTCCGGTGGCGCGGTGGCGGCCCGGTGAGTTCGTCGCCCGGGTCCACGACGAGCGGGTGCCCGCGGATGTGCGGCGGTTTCTGGTGCAGCGGGATGTCACCGCCATGCATCAGATGCTCTGCGATCTGCTGGGGCGCAAGGTCGCCCTGGTGCGGGCGGAGTTCGACTTCCCGGCACCCGCGGGCGCCGAGCTGATCACCGAGATCTACGGAGTGACACCGGCGTACGAGCAGCCGCACAACCTGTTCGCACTGGATCCGGTGGAACTGGAACAGCCGCTGCCGCAGGCCAACGAGTCCACCTGGGCCATGTGCCTGGCGCAGTGCCGGGATCTGGTGTCGCGGCGGCGCGCCCGCACCGGTATCGCCGCCGAGGTGCGGGAGCGGCTGGTGCCGCGCGGCGGGGCGGACGGATTCGCCGCGCCGCCCGGAATCGACTCCGTGGCAAAAGATCTCAATATGAGCACCCGGACGCTGCGCCGACATCTGGATGCGGCGGGCACCAGCTACCGGGCGCTGCTGGACGAGGTCAGAAGGGCCTTGGCGGAGGAGATGCTCACCGCGACACCGTTGTCGGTGAGCGATGTGGCGATCCGCCTGGGCTACGCGGAGGCCTCCACCTTCATCCACGCCTTCAAGCGCTGGACCGGTACGACGCCGTCGGCCTACCGCCGCAACCGGGTCACTCCGCTGGTTCGGTGAGCCCGCCGCCCAGGGGTACCGGCCGCAGCGAGGTCAGCAGGCGGCGGTCCTCGATGGCGTGGAAGTACAGCGAGGGTTCCGGCGCGAAGTCGATCGGCACCTGACCGGGGACGCCGACCTCCCATTCGCACCCGATGAAGGAGGACACGCTCGGCGCGATCGCCAACTGCTTGCCGGCGAACAGCGTCTGCACCGGCACGTGCGCGTGCCCGGTGAACACGCCCACGATGCGGTCGTCCCCGGCGACGATCTCGGCCAGCCGTTCCGGGTTGGTGAGCGGAATCGGGTCCACCACCGTGGATTTGATCGGCACCGGCGGATGGTGCATGGCGATGACCACGGTGTCGTCCGCGGGCGTGGCGGCGAGCAGATTCTCCAGCCACGCGTACGTCTCGTCCGCGAGCAGCCCCTCGCTCTTGCCGGGAATGCTGGAGTCGAGCAGCGCCACGGTCAGCGCCTTGACGCGGTGCACCTGGTTGATGGGCTGGTAGCTGGGGGCCGCGCCGAACAGGATCTCGCGCATGGTGCCCCGGTCGTCGTGATTGCCGGGCAGCAGCAGCACCGGCACATCGGCACTCCGGAACACGGCGTGCGCCTGCTCGTACTCTTCGGCACTGCCTTCGTCGGCGATGTCGCCGGAGACGAGAATGGCGTCGGGGCGTGTCGGCAGCTCGGCGAGGAAGGCCATGACCCGTTCGGCGCGGTCGCTGTTGCGGCCTCCGCCATTGAAGTGGGTGTCACTGAGATGTGCCAACAGAACCATCGGCATTCGCTTTCTGTTCCTGGATCGCGCCATTGCGCCCGATGTGCCGCGGGAGGCACGTTTTCCAGCGTAGTTGACCGGGTTTCCCCAGGTCTCGGTGAGCCTCGACACCGCTTATAGGTGTCTGCTATCGACTGGTCGTGGAGCTATTCCGGGGCCAACAGCGCCTCGGGATCGGCGATGACGGGTGCTCCGTCGACCGTCCAGAAATCCGCGCCGGGCCGGGCCCGCAGATCCAGCACCGGCGGGGTGCGCCAGTCGGCGTCCAGCCGCAGCCGCCACGAGTGCAGATGGGTGCGCGGGTGCGTCCCCGACCGGTCGAACAGCGGATCGCCCACGATGGGATGCCCGATCCACGCCAGATGCACCCGGATCTGATGCCGCCGCCCCGTGACCGGTCGCAACGCCAGTACCGTGTGCTCATCGGTCACGGCGAGCGTGGTGAACTCGGTGACCGAGGGATAGTTCTTGCCCGCCAGCACATCCGCGGCATCGACGGTCCAGGTGTCCGCGTCACATCGAATGCTCTCGCGTGGCGCGGCGATCCGCACCCGGTTCTTGCGCCCGACGCTCAACGGCAGGTCGATGACCCCGTGCTCGGGCAGGCCGGTGGTCGCGGTGATCGCCAGGTACGCCTTCGCCGCGGTGCGCTTGGTGAACTGCCGGGTGAGCTGCCCGTGCGCCTGCAAGTCCTTGGCCAGCAGCACCAGTCCCGAGGTCACCTTGTCGATCCGGTGCACCGGGTACAGTTTCTCCCCCTGGGCCGCCGCCAGTTCCACCATGTCGGTGTCGTGCCGCTCCCCGGTCACCGAGATCCCGGCGGGCTTGTTCAGCGCGAGCACCGCGTCGTCCTCCGTGACCAGACACCGTTCCCGCAGCTGAGCCCACTCCACATCCACGCGGGACAGCGTAGGCGAGCCCGGATCGCGGCGGCGGGACGCCCGCCCGCCGGGTCAGGCCACCGCCTTCTCGAGTTCGGCCAGGCCGCTTTCCAGGTGTTCGGGCAGTCGGTCCAGGTGGGGGATGCGGCGGCAGCCGACGATGCCGAAATCGAGGTTGTCGCCATTGGTGTTGAGGGTGATGTTCATGGCCTGGCTCTCGAAGGGGATCGAGAGCGGGTAGTTGGCGTCGAGGCGCGCGCCCTGGAAGTACACGGGAGTGCGCGGACCCGGGACATTGGAGATCACCAGATTGAACGGCATCCGGGGCAGGGCGTCGAAGCCGGGGAGCAGGGAGACGCCGAGCGGCGCCATCAGCAGGGCCGACAGCGCGATGGCCTCCAACTGTGGGAGCTGGGTGAAGATCTGCTTGGCGTCGCGCATGGAGGTGCTGATGGTTTCCAGGCGGGCGACCGGGTCCGCGATATTCGTGCCGAGGTTGCACAGGCAGGCGGCCACGATATTGCCGTCGGTCTCGGCCTCGGTGCGGATGTTCACCGGCACCATGGCGATGAGTGGCTGGTCGGGCAGCGCGTCGTGGTCCATGAGGTATTCGCGCAGCGCGGCGGAGCTCATGGCCAGCACCACGTCGTTGACCGTGGCGCCGGTGGCGGTGCGTACCGCGTTGATCCGCTCCATCGGCCACGACCGCACCGCGATCCGGCGCGCTCCGCCGATCGGCACGTTGAACATGGTGGGCGGCGCGGTCATGGGCAGTTCCAGGCGGCCGTCGAGCACGCCGCGCAGCGGGCCCACGGCGGCGCGGGCGCTGGATACCGTGCGGGGCAACGCCTTTCGTAGTTGCTGCCATGGGCTCACGGGTTCGGTGTGCGGTCGGGCCGGAGCGCCCATGGTCCACGGCACCCGCAGTTCGGTATCGAGCGGATCGTCGGTGAGGGTGCGCTGCAGCAGGCGCATGGCGGAGACGCCGTCGATGAGGGCGTGGTGGATCTTGATGTAGACGGCGAAGCGGCCGTCGTCGAGCCCCTCGATGAGCCGCGCCTCCCAGAGCGGGCGGTGCCGGTCCAGCAGTTGGCCGTGCAGGCGGGCGGTCAGGTCCAGCAGTTCGGACATGCCGCCGGGTGCGGGCAGGGCCGAGCGTCGCAGGTGGTAGCTCAGGTCCACCTCGTCGGCCTGATACCAGGACACGCTGGAGAATCCGCCGAACAGCCCGCGGCTGGGGTGGCGGCGGAAGCGGGTGCGCACGTCGGTGGCCGAGGTCATCCGGCGGAAGACGTCACGGGTGAAGGTCGGCCCGGCGTCGGCGGGCGGTTCGAACAGCTGTAGGCCGCCCACGTGCATGGGGTGCTCACGGGATTCGATGCCCAGGAAGATCGCGTCGATGGGGTTGAGAAGATCCATGTGTCATCGCCTGTGCCGGTGGGGCAGATGCTGCCCAGGTATATACGGTTCGGCGACACTGCCCCCCGCTGCGTATCAGTGAACGAGGCTATCACGGTACTTGATTCGTCATAGCCGCTTCACCCGTGATCAAACCTGGTCCGGGCGTGTCGGGGACGCGGCCGGCGTTCGCCCGCGCGGTGCGTTCCCGCTCCGGATCCCCGCGCGCCGCGAAGCTCATGCTGACGATGGTGCGGTGGCCGTGCTCGAAGGGGTACACGCGGTGCAGGGTGCTGGCGGTGCGCATGAAATACAGATCGCCGGGCCGCAATTCCCAGGAGCGAATGGGATTTCGCGTGAGCGTGCGGTGAATGTCCTCGCGATAGTGGGAGCGGCGGGTGTGTGCCACGGTCTGGACGAATCCGCCGTCGGCCAGCGGTGGACATTCCACCACCAGTACGAAGGCGAAAGAGTAGTCGTCCCAATGCCATTGGCAGGGCGCGTCGTGATGCCGCCGGACGATCGCGTAGCGGGTCACGTCCGGGTGGGGGAGCACCGTCTCGGCCGCCACCACGGAAAGGTTGTGCCGCAACGCATCACAGCCGTAGAGCCGTGGAATCAACACGGCGTGCGCGTCGATGGTCCACGGTGGGATGTCGATGCCGTGCGATGGCGGTGCGGACTCGATCGGCAGCTGCTCGCCCCATTGTCGATGATGTTCGACGAGGGCCAGCGCCTCTGCCGCCAGTGCCCGCTTGACGCGATGAGGCAGCAGAAATCCCAGACGCGCGATTCCGGTTTCGGCGAGCCGGTTGCGCGAATGCAGAAGTGCGTCCGGATCCACTCCGAGCAGATGACGGCGTGCCGCCTCCAGTGTGCTGTGCACGAACCCAATGGTAATTCCTTGCCCGACAAGGAATATGAGAAACTCCCGTGACCTTCTGTATCGAGACGCGCCCGATATCGCCGGGCCGTATGAGTGCGGGCGAACCGGCCCCGGCACGGGGGTTGACGTGAACCCCGGTTACGGGCATTCTGAACCTTGTTCAATATGAACCGTGTTCAAAATCTGGAGGGCGCATGGCCAAGTGGGGTGACCGCGACGCTCGTCGGCGCGACATTCTCGACGCCGGGCGCGCCCTGCTGATCGAGCACGGCTTCGGCGCACTGCAGATGCGGGACGTGGCCAAGGGGGCGGGCATCAGCCCCGGCACCGTGTACACCTACTTCGCCACCAAGGAAGCGCTGTACGCGGCGCTCTACGCGCAGCGCCTGCACGAATTCGCCGACGCCATCGAACCCGTCTGCGCCGTCGCGGACGACGCCGAGAACCTCTATGTCGCCGTGGCCACCGAATACCTCGAGGTCTACCGGGTGTACGGGCGGGAACTGAACGTCTGGAGCGTGCTCGCCGGGGAGGTCGACCTGGACCCGGAGGTGGGCGGCGTGCTGGCCGCCGCGGCGGGACGGGTGCTCGCCGTGACCCGCCAGGCGGTGGTGCGGCTGAGCGGCCACGACGCCCCCGAGGACGAGTTCGGACCGGCGCTGGTGCTGCTGTGGTCCTCGATCAACGGTCTGGCCGATCACTTCACCAGCGTCCGCCAGTACCTGCACGCCTACGGCTGGGAGGAGCTGGTGCGGTTCGCCGCGCGCACCCTCGCCGTCGGTCTCGCCGGTGTGGCGGCCGAGCGCGTCATCGAGGAGAAGCGATGAGCCTGTGGGACACCGTCGTCCACACCGCCCGCGGCGCGGCCGACCGGGTGGTGAACCCGCCGCGACTGCGTGACGCGTCGGCCCTGCGCGCGGCGGTGTCCGGGCGGACGGTGCTGGTCACCGGCGCGTCCTACGGATTGGGTGCGGCCACCGCGCGACTGCTCGGCACGGCCGGTGCCACGGTGCTGCTGGTCGCCCGCACCGCCGACCGATTGGCAGCCCTCGCCGCCGAGATCGAGGCCGCGGGCGGCCGGGCCGTCGCCTATCCGGCCGACCTGTCCGACGAGACCGCGGTGGCGGAGCTGGCCAAGACGATCACCGAGCGGCACGGCGCGCTGGACGTGATCGTCAACAACGCGGGCATATCGCTGCGCCGCTCCCTGCACCTGCAATACGACCGATTCCACGACTTCGAACGCACCATCGACATCAACTACCTGGGCCCGATCGGGTTGCTGCTGGGGCTGCTGCCCGCCATGCGGGAGCGCGGCGGCGGGCACATCGTGAACGTCTCCACCATCGGCGTGCGCATCGGACCCGGCCCGCGCTGGGGTGCGTATCAGGCGTCGAAGGGGGCCTTCGACACCTGGTTGCGCAGCGTGAGCCCGGAGATTCGGCGCGACGGGGTCACCGTCACCACCATCTACATGGCGCTCATCTACACCCGCATGAGCGCGCCCACACCGATCATGCGCGCGCTGCCGGGTCTGTTCCCGGACGAGGCCGCGCAGATCGTGGCGCGGGCCATCGTGCGCAGGCCGCGCGATATCGAGCCGTGGTGGGTGTGGCCCGCCGGGGTGGCCTCGGCCGCCGCGCCGGGTGCGCTGGACCTGCTGATGCGGGGCTGGGTCCGGTGCACCCGCGATACCGATGCGGCACTGGGGAAGTCGTCGTGACCGCGCCGCTGCGCGAGGTCGCCGCCGCGGTCACCCGGTCCGGCATCCTGACCCCGGTGAGTCCGCCCGCCCTGGCGCGCCTGGCCGGTGCGGTGTGGCGCGGTCCGAATATCGCCACCCTGCTCGGCGTCGCCGCCGCCCGCTGGCCGCACCGCATCGCCCTGGTGGACGAGCGCAGCCCGCTCACCTTCGCGACGCTGCACCGCCGGGTGCAAGCCCTCGCGGGCGGATTGCGCACCGAATACGGCGTCGGGCACGGTGATTCGGTTCTGGTGCTGTGCCGCAACGGCCGGGCCTTCGTGGAAGCAGCGTTGGCCGCCGCGCTCTGCGGCGCGGACATGGTGCTGTGCAATACCGAGTTCCACACCGAGGCGCTGCGCCGCACCCTGGCCGAGCAACGCGCCTCGGTCCTGGTGTGCGACGCGGAGTTCATCGAGAAGGTCCGCGCCGCAGGCTATTCCGGCCCGATCCTGACCGGAGCGGACGGCGATCACCCCCGACCCGCCCGCGGAAACGAGCCACGCCCCAGTGAGCACGGGGATGGCGACCGGGACGGCGATCGTTCGCGGCCCGCGCGTGCGGAAACGCCGTCCGTCGGCAGGCCCGGGGGTGTCGGCCGGACCGGCTCGGATACGGATGCCAGCCGCCGTGGCGAGCGTGCGGATGCCGGAGGATATGGCGAGCACGGGGATGTCGGCTGGGTCGGCGATCGTCCGCGGCCCGCGCGAGCGGACGCGCCGCCGATCGGCAGGCCCGGGAGTGGCCGGACCGGCGAGGCGGATGCCGGCCGCGCCAACGAGCATGCGGATATCAGCCGCGCCGGCGAGCATGCGGACGCCGGAGGAGTTGGCGCGCACGCGGGGGGCGGTAGGGCTGGCGAGCGGGCGGGGGTCGTCGGCTCCGGCGAGCGTTCTGGTGCCGGTGGAGCGGGCGGGCCCGTGGGCGTCGAAGGGGTGGGCGTCCGGCCCGGGCGCGATGGTGCGGATCCGGGTCGAGTTCGTGCGGGCGGGGCGGAGCGGAGCCTCGAGGGGTTGATCCGGTTGGGATATCCGGCACCGGGGCGGGTTCGGCCGGGCCGCATCGTCATTTTGACCGCCGGGACCACGGGCGCGCCCAAGGGGGTGCCGCGGCGGCCGTCGGTGCGGTCGTTCCTCGGCCCGGGGCTGAGCGCGCTGTATCGACTGGGTTTGCGCAGCGGTACCACCATCGTGGTCGGGATTCCGTTGTTCCACGGTTTCGGGCTGGCCGTGCTGTCGCTCGGGCTGCTGTTGGGCGGAACCCTGGTGCTGCGCCGCGGATTCGATCCGGAGGCGGCGCTGGCCGCCACCGCCGCCCGCCGCGCCGACGCCTGGGCGGTCGTTCCGGTCATGCTGCGGCGGGTGCTGGACCTGCCGACCGAGGTGCGCGAGCGGTACGACACCTCCGCGCTCGCCGTCGTGCTGTGCGGTGCCGCCCCGCTGTCTCCCGCGCTCGCGCACCGGTTCATGGACGTCTTCGGTGAGGTCCTGTGCAACGGCTACGGCTCCTCCGAGATCGGCATCGCCGCGCTGGCCACGCCCGCGGAGCTGCGGGCCGCGCCCGGCACCGTGGGCAGGCCGGTGGCGGGTACCGCGGTGGCGGTGCTCGACACCGCCGGTCGTCCCGTCCCGGCGGGCCGCACGGGGCGCATCTGCGTCGGTGGCGCACAGGGGTTCTCCGGCTATTCCAGCGGGCACGACAAGCAGCGGGTGGCCGGCCTCATCGACTCCGGTGACCTGGGGCGATTCGATGCCGCGGGGCGGCTGTTCGTGGTCGGGCGCTCCGACGACATGATCGTCTCGGGTGGGGAGAACGTGTATCCCCAAGTCGTGGAGAACGTTTTGGCCGCCCATCCCGATGTATCGGATGTGGCGGTCATGGGTGTAGACGACGAGGAATACGGTCAGCGGCTGGTGGCGTATGTCGTGGCCGCGACCGGATCGTCACCGTCCGTCACCCGATTGCGAGAGTATCTGTATCCCAACGTCTCTCGTTTCGAACGACCCCGTGACATCATGATCACGGGGGAGATTCCCCGCAATGCCGCCGGCAAGATCGACCGCGCGGCCTTGCGACAGCAGTACGGCGGGTAGGCCATGGGGAACATGCCTGCCCGGGATGTGAAAGGCGGATCGACGATGACCGCGTTCCCGAGCTCCTCCGATGTCACCGCGCACCAGCATTCGCCCGGGCGACTGCTCGAGGCGCGGCGGATGAAAGCGTATCTGCTTCCCGGACTGCGGCATCGAGCCCGCGCCTGGCACATCCGCTACACCTCCACCAATGCGCAGGGCGCACCCATCGAGGTCACCGGGACCGTGCTGGTGCCGCGCACCCCGCACGCCGACGGGCCACGGCCGCTGATCGGCTACGCGGTCGGCACCCAGGGCCTGGCCGATTTCGTGGCCGCCGCGTCGTGGCAGCTGAGCCGCGGTCTGGAGTACGAATCGCTGTTCATCGCGCAGGCGCTGCGGCGCGGGTGGGCCGTGGCCATCACCGACTATCCCGGGCTCGGCAGCGACGGCACCCATCCGTACGTGATGGGGCGGGCGCTGGGACCGTCGGTGCTGGACAGCATGCGGGCGGCCCGGCAGCTGGCCGACGCGGACCTGGATCCGGACGGTCCGCTCGCCATCTGCGGCTACTCCGAGGGCGGCTGCGCGGCGGGCTGGGCGCTGCAATTGCAGCCCGGCTACGCGCCCGATCTGCCGCTGGTCGGCGGCGCCGTGGGGTCGCCGCCCGCGGATCTGGAGGGCATGTTCGAGGCGCACGACGGAAAGCTGTTCGCCTTCCTGCTGTTCTGGGCGGTCATGGGCATCGACGCCGCCTACCCCGAACTCGAGGTGCTCTCCCATCTCAAGCCCTCGGCCCGGATGTTGGCCGCGGTGTTGCGCCGCGCCCACGTGGTTCCCGGTTTCGCGTTCGGCATGGCCTACGGCGCGGTGCTGCCCACCCAGTCGGCGCGTTTCGTGCACCGCCACCCGCTCGAGGTGCCGGAGGTGCTCGCCCGGGTGCGTGAGAACCGCCTGGGTTCCATTCCGCCAGCCACGCCGATCCTGCTCGGCGCGGGGACAGGGGAGCAGATCGTCCCGTTCAGCCAGACCGCCAACCTCTACGCGGACTGGCGTGAGCTCGGTGTGGACGTCACCATGCACACCATGCCCCGGCTCGAACACCTCACCGGGGCCTTCGGCTTCGCGCCGCGGGCCTTCTCCTTCCTCGCCGACCGCTTCACGGAGAACCGCCTCCAGCGCCCCCTCAGCGCCTGAGCGCCGGCGCCGGTGCCGCGCCGTCGCGCTCGGCATCGGCCGCCGTGGGGCTCTTTCTTCCAGTTCGGTTGCTTTTCTTCCGAATCGGAGTGTTTTCCGCGAAGATCTATTTGCTGTGGGTACGCTGTGCCCGCGTCTGCTGTGGTGCCGATCGGATCGTTCGCAACGAATACCCTCCCGAGGAGGATGTGCGTGACTGCCGTAGCTCCAAAACCCGAACAGAACCTCGAGGCCGCCCGGCCGTTCCCCCGGCGTGGCAGGCCGAAGGGCGGGTTCCTGCGTGACGCGGTCACCACGACCGATCCGAAGACGCTCGGTCAGATGTACCTGTTCACCGCCATCTCGTTCTTCCTGATCGGCGGGCTGATGGCGCTGCTGATGCGCGCCGAGCTGGCCCGGCCGGGCATGCAGTTCCTGTCGGCGGAACAGTTCAACCAGCTGTTCACCATGCACGGCACCATCATGCTGCTGTTCTACGCGACCGCGATCGTGTTCGGCTTCGCCAACATCATCCTGCCGCTGCAGATCGGCGCACCCGACGTCGCCTTCCCGCGCCTGAACGCCTTCAGCTACTGGCTGTACCTGTTCGGCGCGACCATGGCCACGGCCGGATTCATCACCCCGGGCGGCGCGGCCGACTTCGGCTGGACCGCCTACATCCCGCTCTCGGACATCGTGCACTCGCCCGGCGTCGGCGCGGACCTGTGGATCCTGGGGCTGGCCGTATCCGGTCTGGGCACCATCCTCGGCGGCGTCAACATGCTCACCACGGTGGTCTGCCTGCGCTGCCCGGGTATGACCATGTTCCGGATGCCGGTGTTCACCTGGACCATCGCGGTCACGAGCATCCTGGTGCTGCTGGCCTTCCCGATTCTCACCGCGGCCCTGCTGGCGCTGTACTACGACCGGCACCTGGGCGGGCACATCTACGATCCGGCCTCCGGCGGCACCATCCTCTACCAGCATCTGTTCTGGTTCTTCGGGCACCCCGAGGTATACATCATCGCGCTGCCGTTCTTCGGCATCATCTCCGAGGTCATCCCGGTGTTCAGCCGCAAGCCGGTCTTCGGCTACACCACGCTGATCTACGCGACCATCGCCATCGCGGCGCTGTCGGTGGCGGTGTGGGCGCACCACATGTACGCCACCGGCGCGGTGCTGCTGCCGTTCTTCTCGTTCATGACCTTCCTCATCGCGGTGCCGACCGGTGTGAAGTTCTTCAACTGGATCGGCACCATGTGGAAGGGGCAGTTGACCTTCGAGACGCCGATGCTGTTCGCGGTCGGCTTCATCGTCACGTTCCTCTTCGGCGGCCTGTCCGGCGTGCTGCTCGCCAGCCCGCCGCTGGACTTCCACGTCTCCGACACCTATTTCGTGGTGGCGCACTTCCACTACGTGCTCTTCGGCACCATCGCCTTCGCCACCTACGCGGGCATCTACTTCTGGTTCCCCAAGATGACCGGCCGCATGCTGGACGAACGTCTGGGCAAGTGGCACTTCTGGACCACCTTCGTCGGCTTCCATGCCACCTTCCTGGTGCAGCACTGGCTGGGCAATGAGGGTATGCCGCGCCGCTACGCCGACTACCTGCCGATGGACGGATTCACCACGCTGAACACCGTGTCCACCATCGGATCGTTCATCCTCGGCGCGTCGGTGCTGCCGTTCGCGTGGAATGTCTTCAAGTCCTACCGCTACGGCGAGGTGGTGACCGTGGACGATCCGTGGGGCTACGGTAATTCGCTGGAGTGGGCGACCGCGTGCCCGCCGCCGCGGCACAACTTCTACGAGC
>NZ_JASCXP010000020.1:0-34945 GCF_030010695.1 Nocardia sp. CC201C | reverse complement strand
ATGGTTCGGGCCAGTGGCGCCAGCAGCGGATGCGGTGCGAAGGTGCGCGCCCGCGCCACCACGTCGTCCTCCGGCAGCAGGGTGGCGGCGCCGGTGCGCCACCGATCGCCCCGGCGCACCCGGATGGTCGGATTCTCGGCGATATTGCGACCCCACCCCGACCGCATGCCGTGCTGGCAGATCATCCACGCGCCCTCGTCGTCGAACAGCACCGAGACCGGAACCCGGCGCGGGGCGCCGGATTTGCGGCCGATGGTCTCGATCTCGGTGGCCAGCGTGGTGCGCACGCCCACCCGATCCAGCGCCCGCACCGTCGGATTCATGAGGTAGCGGCCGAGCGCGCGTTCCCGCCGGAACTTGCGGGCCGCCCGGTCGTCGGCGGAGCGCGAGGCGGAGGAGCGCTTGCTGCGGAAGGCGTCGACACCGTGGTGGCGCACCATGTTCACGGCCGTGAGCCAGGGGGAGCGGGCCGGATCCGGATCCGCCCCGGAGCCCATGCGGTGCAGTTGGTCGGTGTGCCACTGCAGATCCAGCGCGCCGTCGAATGCTTTCAGAGTGCCGTTGGCCGCCAACCGCGGCGGCAGGCCCAGGGTGATATGCGGCGGGCGCAGCACCTCGGTGCGCCCGGTGAGCAGATCGGCCGCGGCGGTGGGGAACACGGCGGTCGGGCGGCCCAGCCCGACCACATCGCAGCGCCCGGAGGCGACCGCCGCGGCCATCGCCGCGGCGGAGCGGAACCCACCCGTCACCGCGACCGGCGTGGAGCCGGCCATGCTGCGCACGGTGTCGGCGTAGTCCAGGAAATACGCCTCCCGGGCGCGGGTGCTCGCCGCGACCGTGCGCGGTCGGCCCATCATGGCGGGGGATTCGTAACTGCCGCCGCTGATCTCGACGAGGTCGACGGCTTCGGCCGCCAGCCGGGCCACCACCTCCCGCGATTCCGCTTCGGTGAAGCCACCGCGCTGGAAATCGGCCGAGTTCAACTTGATTCCGAGGGCGAAACCGGGGCTCACCTGAGCCCGAATGGATTTCACCACCTCGAGTACGAATCGCGACCGCCGCTCGGGATCACCGCCCCAGGCGTCGGTGCGGCGATTCGACAGCGGCGACAGGAACTGCGACACCAGATAGCCGTGTGCCCCGTGGATCTGCACGCCGTCGAATCCGGCCGCCTCCGCCACCCGGGCGGCGGTGCCGAAGCGGCCGACGATGTCCAGGATCTCGTCCTCGGTGAGTTCGCGCGGGGCGGGCAGACCCGGAATGGTCAGCGCGACGGCCGACGGCGCGACCGGGCGGTGCCGGGTGACGAGCGGGTTGGCCTGCCGACCCGGGTGATTGAGCTGGACCCACACCGGCGTGCCGCCGTCCTTGCCCGCCTTGGCCCAGCGGGTCAGGGCCCCGAGGTGGCGCTCGTCCTCCATGGCCACATTGCCGGGTTCGCCGAGGTGGCGGCCGTCCACCATGACATTGCCGGTGACGAGCAGTCCGTAGCCGCCCGCGCCCCAGCGGCGGTACAGCCGTTCGAGGCGTTCGTCGGGTGCGAGGTCGGCGTTGCCCAGGCCCTCGCTGAGGGCGGACTTCATGATCCGGTTGGGTAGGGTCCGGCCGCAGGCGAGCGGTAGCGGATCGTGCAGGGTCGGCATCGTCGGCCCCCGTTCGTGTGGAGTGGTTGCCCGGTTTGGTAGACCAATCGGTATACTCGGACGGTAGTACACCAACCGGTCTAGGACAAGGCCGTAGACTGACCATCGCGGGCCGACGCGGAAAGGGGTGCGCGGATGGGAGCCAGGGACAAACTGGTCGACAGTGCGATCGACCTCATGCGCCGCTACGGCATCGCGGGCACCGGCGTGGCGCAACTGCTCGAGCACAGCGGCATCTCGCGTCGCTCGATCTATCTGAACTTCCCGGGCGGCAAGGCTGAACTGGTCGCCGAGGCCACCCGGGCGGCCGGTGCGGCGTCAAGTGCCCTTATCCGAACTTTCGCGGCGGGCGCCGATGTGGTCTCCGGTATCGCCGCCGTACCGGGGATCTGGCGGGAAGCCCTCATAGCCAGCGATTTCTCCGCAGGCTGCCCGATCGTGGCCGCCGCGCTGGGGCGCGCGGAATCGGCCGCCGCCGCCGACGCCGCCGGGGACGTCTTCGCCGAATGGGAGGACATCCTCACCGAGCGCCTGCGGGCCGAGCGGGTCGACCCCGAGACCGCGCGCACGCTGGCGACCACCATCATCGCCGCAGTAGAGGGCGCGATTGTCATGTCATTGGCACAGCGGTCCGCCGAACCGTTGGAGCGCACCGGGAAACAGTTGACGGCCCTGGTCGCCCAGTACACCCGCGCCGCCGCCACCGCGAACCGACACCTCGCGTAATACCGTGCAGTGCACGGTTTTCCGATCTTGCGGAGTCGGTCGAGGATTCGCTGTGATGCTGCTACTGTGTTCGAGTCGTCGGGATCGCAGTCCGCGCGCAATGAAAGCCGCTGCCGCGCGCGCGATCTCCGAACACTCGACATGAGCTGCGAGGAAGGGCGAGACCGAACGCTGTGAATCTATCCATCGCCATGGTGATTTCCTGGGTCGTCGCTCTGTTGCTCCTCGGAGCGCTCGGTGCCTATGCGGTACGGGAGCGCACGCGCGCCCGGGCGCTGGAGCGCGAGCTTCGGATGCGCACCGAAGCCTGGGAGCAGAGCCGACTCGAATTCGAAGAGGAAGCGCGCCAAGCCGTCGCCCGTGCCGAGGCATCGGTGCGCGCCGAACTGGAATCCGGTGCGCGCACGGCCACCGGCGCGGCGGTGCGCTCCTTCGGCACCTCCGTGGTGAGCCTCGGCGCGGACGTGGGTCAGGTGGTGAGCAACGCGCTGCGCGAACATCGCGGCGACGAGGTCTACGAAACCCTCACCCGCATCGACCACAGCGTGCAGCAGATGCTGCGCCAGGCCCAGTCGTACGTGATCGTCTCCGGCGGCCTGCCCGGCCGCCGCTGGCCGCAGCAGCCGCTCACCGACATCGTCGGCGGTGCGATCGGCCGCGTGCGCGACTTCACCCGGGTGCGGTTCAACCAGCTCGACCGGGTGGTCATCAGCCGCGCCGTGGAACCGCTGGTGCACACCATCGCGACGCTGCTGGACAACGCCCTGCGCTATTCGCCGCCCACCTCGTACGTGGACGTCGGATTCCAGGAGGGGCACCACGGCGTCACCATCATCATCGACGACGCCGGCGTGCGCATGAACAACGAGCAGATGGAGGAGGCCCGCCAGGTGCTCGCGGGCGAGCGCTCGGTCGACATCCACCAGCTCGGACCCACCCCCCGCGTCGGCTTCCCCAGCGTCTCCGCGCTGGCCCGCCGCTACGGCTTCACCGTCTACGTGGACGGCCCCAACGCCTACGGCGGCACCAGGGCCATGGTGTTCGTGCCCGAGGCGCTGTTCGTTCCCCGCCGCGCCGGAGTCGACGGCCCGGCCACCGAGGTGGTGCCGGTGCCGCAGGTCGACGCCCCCGCACCCGACCCCGCGCCGGCCCCGGCGCCGACCGAGGAGCCCGCATCGGTGCGCGATATCACCGAAGGTGGTCTGCCCAAACGCCGTCGCCGGTCGCCCGCGCTCGCGGCCGTGGGCACCGCTCGGGAGCCGCGCCCTGAGGCGGAAACGCAGCAGGACACCAGCACCATTGCTCGACCCGATATCGCCGCCGCCTGGCACAGCGGTTCGCAGAGCGGCCGCGCCGCCGCGCGTTGACAGCGCACGTTGACACCGAAGGGATGACGTTTCCGATGGGAACACCCGGCACCGCCGTAACCGAACGCGCCAACAAATTGGCGTGGATGCTCAGCGAATTGGAGATTCCGGGCGTGCGTTTCGCCGTCCTACTCTCCGATGACGGGCTCCGGATCGCGCACACCGGTGGTATCGGCGTGGACGACGCCGAGCGCTTCGCCGCCGCGGCGTCGGGCCTGCGTTCACTGGGCAAGGCGCTCGGCGAGTTCTGCGGCAATTCGAACTCGGTGCGCCAGAACATGACCGAGTACGACGGCGGGATGATCTTCATCACCGCCGCCGGCGTGGGTGCGCTGCTAGGGGTGGCCACCACCACCGAGGTGGACGTCAGCCTGGTCGCGCACCGCATGAACGCGCTCGCGGTCCGCGTCGGGCACGAACTGGGTTCGATGTCGAACCAGAGGGTTGGCGGCGACCTGCAATGACCGGGCAGCGGCGGGATCCGGACCTGGTCCGGGCGTACGTGCGCACGGGCGGCCGGAGCCGGCCGACCCGGAATCTGGGCTTGGTCACCCTGGTGATCGCGGCGCGGGAACCCGACCCCGGGGCCACCCCCGACGCGATCCGGGTGCTGAGTATCTGCCGTCGTGGCGTCCTGTCGCTCGCCGAGGTCGCGGCATATCTCGACCTGCCGCCGTCCGTCGTGAAGATCGTCGCAGCCGACCTGCTCGACAGCGGACACCTGACCACTCCTACCCCGGCCGAGGAACTGCCGGATGCTGCGTTGCTGGAGGAGGTACTGAATGGGCTCCGCGCTCTCTCGGCCTGAGCTCGTCGTCGATCACGTTCCCGATACCGTCACCCGGTCGGTGAAGCTGTTGGTGGCGGGCAATTTCGGCGTCGGCAAGACCACCTTCGTCGCGAGCGTTTCCGAGATCCGGCCGCTGCACACGGAGGAGACCATTACCGAAGCCAGTGTGGGCGTGGACGATATGGCCGGATTGCCCGGTAAGACGACCACCACCGTGGCCATGGACTTCGGTCGCATCACCCTGAATCCGCGGTTGGCCCTGTACCTGTTCGGCACTCCGGGACAGCATCGCTTCGTCCCGCTGTGGGAGGAGTTGGCCCGCGGCGCGCTGGGCGCGCTGGTCCTGGTCGACACCCGGCGGATCGAACAGTCCGACGAGGTGCTGGCGCTGCTGGAGGAGCGTGAGGTGCCCTACGCCGTCGGCATCAACGAGTTCGACGACGCGGTCCGGTACCCGCTCGAGGAGGTGCGCGACGCACTCGACCTCACCCCCGACACCCCGCTGATGGCGCTCGACGCCCGCGATCGCGGCACCTGTGTGCGTTCCCTGATCACGCTGGTGGAATACCTGTCCCGCCGTGCGGGGTCCATGCGGTGACCCGCAATTTCATCGAGCCGATCACCGCCCCGGTGCCCTACGGCTCGCCCATCGGCTCCGATGGACCCCGGATCGCCATGTACACCGCCGAATTCGCGGCCGACCCGCACGGCGCCTACGCCGAGATGCGCCGGCGCTTCGGCCCGATGGCCCCGGTCGACCTCGCCCCGGGCGTACCCGCCACCCTGGTCATCGGATACCGCACCGCCGTGCGAATCCTCAACGACCCCGAGCACTTTCCCGCCGATCCCCGGTACTGGCAGCGCACCGCACCCGCCGACAGTCCGATCATGCCGATGCTGGAATGGCGGCCGAACGCCTTGCGCAGTGCGGGCAATGAGCACATTCGGTACCGGCAGGCCAATGTGGCGGCCATCCGCGCCGTGGACCTCTACGCGCTGCACGACACCGTGGAGCGCATCGCGATACCGTTGATCAACGCCTTCTGCGCGTCCGGAAGCGCGGATCTGATGGCCCAGTACGCGTTTCCGCTCGCCTTCGAGGCGGTCAATGCCCTGCTGGGCTGCCCGGCGGAAATCGGCCAGCGCATCGCCGCCGGTATGGCCGCCATCTTCGACGGCGTCGACGCCGAACAGGGCAACCGCGTCCTCACCGAGGCCATTCTGGAACTGGTGCTCGGCAAGCGATCCCGGCCCGGTGACGACATCGTCTCCCGACTGGCCGCCGATCCGGCCGAACTGTCCGACGAGGAGATGATCCACCAGATCGTCACCCTCTACGGCGCGGGCATCGAACCGGCGCAGAACCTCATCGTGAACGCGCTGCGGCACATGCTCGTCGACAGCACCCTGGCCGACGGCCTGCACGCGGGCAGCCTCACCACCCGCGATGCCCTGGACCGGGTGCTCTACACCGATCCGCCCATGGCCAACTACTGCGTGAGCTATCCGCGCCAGCCCATGCTCATCGACGGAGTGTGGCTGCCCGCGCATCAGCCGGTGGTGATCAGCATGGCCGCCTGCAACAACGATCCGGACATCGGTGCGGGGCGGGCGCTGCACAATCGCGCGCATCTGTCCTGGGGCGTAGGCCCGCACGCCTGTCCGGCCCGCCCGACGGCGTACCTGATCGCCGAGGACGCCATCGACCAACTGCTCGACGCACTGCCCGACCTGCGGCTCGGCGTCGCCGTGGACGAATTGGCCTGGCGGCCGGGGCCTTTCCACCGGTCCCTCACCGCGCTGCCGGTCGTCTTCCCCCCGACTGCTCCGTTGACCGTGCCGTAAGGAGAAAGCGTGACCACCGACCCCATCGTCCTGGATCCCACAGGGGCCGACATCCAGGGCGAGATCAATCGACTACGCGAGCGTGGACCGGCGAGCCTGGTGGAACTGCCCGGCGGCGTGACCGCGTGGTCGGTCACCGATACCGCGCTGCTGGAAAGCCTGCTCACCGATTCGCGCGTCTCCAAGGATCCGCGCCAGCACTGGCCCGCCTTCATCAACGGTGAGATCCCGCAGGACTGGCCGCTGTTCCTGTGGGTGGCGGTCAACAATATGTTCACCGCCTACGGGGCCGATCATCGGCGGCTGCGCCGACTCGTCGCGCCCGCCTTCACCGCGCGCCGCACCGCGGCCCTGCAACCGCGCATCGAGGCCATCACCGCGGAACTGCTCGACGCCATCGCCGCCACTCCGGCCGGGGAGCCGGTCGACCTGCGGGAGGCGTTCTGCTACCCGCTGCCGATCCGGGTGATCTCCGAACTCATGGGCGTGCCCGACGAATTGGTGCCCGGCCTGCGCAAGTGCGCGGACGGCGTCTTCGACACCACCCTCGGCCCCGAGGAGTCACAGGCGAACTACCTGGAGCTCTACCGGATTCTGGGTGAGCTGATCGCCTACAAGCGCGCGACGCCGGGCGACGATATGACCAGCGTGCTCATCACCGCCCGCGACGAGGACGGGTCGACGCTGGAGGAGCAGGAACTCGTCGACACCCTGCTGCTGGTCATCACCGCCGGGCACGAGACCACCATCAACCTGTTGGACCAGGCCATCTTCGCCACCCTCACCCATCCGGAGGCGCGCGCCGACCTGATGGCGGGCCGGGCGGCCTGGTCGGACCTGGTGGAGGAATCGCTCCGGCTGGAGGGTGCGGTCGTACATGTGCCGCTGCGCTACGCGGTGGACGACATCGAACTCGACGGCGTGCGCATCGCCAAGGGCGAACCGATCCTGGCCTGCTACGCCGGACCCGGCCGCGACCCGAAGGTGCACGGGGACACCGCCGGTCAACTCGACCTGGCGCGCGCGGACAAGAGCCATATGGCCTTCGGCTACGGCGCGCACCACTGCCTGGGTGCCCCGCTGGCCCGGCTGGAGGCCAATTCCGCGCTGCCCGCGCTGTTCCGGCGCTTCCCGGACATGCGGCTCGCGGTCGCGCCGGACCAGCTGACACCCCTGGCCAGCTTCATCTCCAACGGGCACACCGCCGTGCCGGTGTATCTGGAGGCGTAGCCGGGAGACCTGGCGCGGCGGCCGCGCTAGTCGGCCGTGGCCGCCGCCTTGGCCTCCGGGGTCACCGGATCCAGGAGATCGTCGAAGTCGTGGTGCTTCTCCACGAAGTGCGCGACAAAGGGGCAGACGGGGACGACGCGTTTACCCTGTTTCCGGGTCTCGGTGAGCGCCGCGTGGATCAGGACGCTGCCCAGGCCCCGGCCGGAGAACCGATCATCGAGTTCGGTGTGGTAGAAGATGCGCTGGTCACCGGTATCCACATAAGCGGCCAGTCCGGCGCGTTCACCATCCACCTCGATATCGAACTGTTCCGGGGTGGCGTCGTCCCGCTGGATGACGGTCGGGTCGCTCATATTTCCTCGCTTTCGATCGGTTCGCCGCGCGGCGAAGTGGTTCAGCCCTGCTGGACGACCTCGATGCCGAGGGTGAGGGTGATCTTGTCGCCGATCACCGCGCCACCGTCGGCCAGAGGCATATCGATAGTGATTCCCCAATCTCGGCGATTGATGACCGTCTTGGCCTCGAAACCGGCTACCGGGCCCTGACCCATGCCCGGATTCACGCCCAGGAACTCCACCTCGAGGGTGACCGGCTTGGTGACTCCGGCGATGCTGAACTCGCCGTCGACCTCGAAGTCCTCGCCGTTGACCCGGAAACCGGTGGACTTGAAGGTGGCCAGCGGGAAGTTCTCGGCATTGAAGAAGTCGGCGGTGCGCAGGTGGGCGTCGCGCTGCGGATTGTCGGTGGTCACCGAGTCCACGCGGATCTCGGCCTCGGCGCTGGCGGTGCCGTCCTCGCCGATGACGAGTTGGCCGGAGAAGTCGGTGAAGCGGCCGCGGACCTTGGACACCATCAGGTGGCGTACCGCGAAGCCGAGCGTGGAATGCACGGCGTCGATGGTCCAGGTTCCGGCGGTCAGGGCGGTGGTGCTGGCGGTCATGATTACTCCTCGTTGTGGTTGTGCGGGTGTCGCGGTTGTGCGGTGTCGTGGTCGTGCGGTGTCGTGGTCGTGCGATGGGGGTCGAATCGGTTACTTGGCGGCGGCGGTGCGCTGCGCCAGTAGCGAGGCGTGGGTGGGCGCGTCCGGGACGTGTGCCGGGCGCGCGGCGGCGAATTCCCGGCGCAGTACCGGAATCACCTCCTCGCCCAGCAGATCCAGCTGCTCCAGCACGGTCCGCAGGGGCAGTCCGGCGTGGTCGATCAGGAACAGCTGCCGCTGGTAGTCGCCGAAGGATTCGCGGAAGGTCAGCGTCTTGTCGATGACCTGCTGCGGGCTGCCCACGGTGAGCGGTGTCTGATCCATGAAGTCCTCGAGCGAGGGTCCGTGGCCGTAGACGGGCGCGTTGTCGAAGTAGGGGCGGAACTCGCGGATGGCGTCCTGGGAGTTCTTGCGCATGAACACCTGTCCGCCCAGACCGACGATGGCCTGATCGGCCGAACCGTGCCCGTAGTGTTCGTAGCGCTGACGGTACAGCCCGATCAGCCGTTGGAAATGCTCCTTGGGCCAGAAGATGTTGTTGGCGAAGAAGCCGTCGCCGTAGTAGGCGGCCTGCTCGGCGATCTCGGGACTGCGGATGGAACCGTGCCACACGAACGGCGCGACGCCGTCGAGCGGGCGCGGGGTGGCGGCGAAGCCCTGGAGGGGAGTGCGGAAGCGGCCCTGCCAGTCCACCACGTCCTCGCGCCAGAGCCGGTGCAGCAGTTGGTAGTTCTCGATGGCCAGCGGAATGCCCTCGCGAATGTCCTGTCCGAACCAGGGGTAGACCGGTGCGGTGTTGCCGCGTCCGAGCATGAGGTCGACGCGACCGTCGGCCAGGTGCTGCAGCATGGCGAAGTCCTCGGCGATCTTCACCGGGTCGTTGGTGGTGATGAGCGTGGTCGCGGTGGACAGGATGAGCTTCTCGGTGCGCGCCGCGATATAGCCGAGCATGGTGGTCGGCGACGACGGCACGAACGGGGGATTGTGGTGCTCGCCGGTCGCGAATACGTCCAGGCCCACCTCTTCGGCCTTGTGCGCGATGGCGACCATCGCCTTGATGCGCTCGGCCTCGCTGGGGGTGCGGCCGGTGGTCGGGTCGGCGGTGACGTCACCGACCGTGAAGATTCCGAACTGCACGCGTCCTCCTCGTCGTGGCATCCACTTGGTGGATGTGGCAACCATATCGGCAATTTGTGGACATGGCAACCAAGTGAACGGCGAGCGGGTGCGCGGTTATTCCGACCGGCGCACGGTGATGCCGGCTACAGCTGGGACGGGCTCAGTCGCGCGGGTGCGGACGCGCGCCGTGCTCGGTCGGCTCGAGCGGCGGCCCGGTCACGGCGCAGTGCACCTTGCACTCCGGTTCGGCGTCCGGCGCGGCGGTGCTCAATGTGTCGTCACGGACGGTGGTGAAGGTGAGGACGGCGGCGCCGAGCATGAGCGCCACGCAGATGAGCAGCGCCACGCGGAAGCCGCTCGCGAAGACCGACGGATCGGTGTAGGCGTCGCCGGTGAGCCCCGCCAGTGGCGGAATGGCGGCCACCGCGAGCAGACCGGCCGCGCGGGCCACCGCATTGTTCACCCCGCTGGCGATGCCCGCGTGGCGTTCGGAGGCCGCGGCCAGCACGGTCGCGGTGAGCGGAGCCACCGCCAGGGACAACCCGAGGCCGAAGACCAGGGCGGCGGGCACCACATCCCACAGATACGAGGTGTCCGGTCCGATCCGGGTCATGAGCAGCATGCCGACCGCCGCGAGCAGCACGCCGACCGTGATCGGAAGGCGCGGCCCGATCCGCTGGGCGAGGGCCCCGGCCCGGGCCGACAGCAGCAGCATGAGCACGGTGACCGGCAGCATGGCCGTGCCCGCCGCGATCGGATCGAAGCCCGCCACCACCTGCAAGGTCAGCACCAGTAGAAAGAACACCACGCCCATGGCCCCGTACATGACGAAGGTGACCAGGTTGATGGAGGTGAACTGCCGGGACTTGAAGATGTCCACCGGGAGCATGGCGCGGGGGTGCGTGCCGCGTCCGGTGCGGCGGCGCTCCACCACGATGAAGGCGACGGCGGCGGCGACACCGGCCACGCCACCGGCGATCACCAGCGCCGTGTTCCCGGCCGCGTCGGGAGCCTCGGTGAGCGCGTAGGTGATTCCGGCCAGGCTCAGCGCCGCCAGCACCGCGCCGAGAATGTCGAACCTGCCGGTGGCCTCCTCGTCGAAGGTCTCGGGAACGTGCCGCAGCGTCACCGCGATCACCACGGCGGCCAGCGGCAGATTCAGCAGGAACACCCACCGCCACCCCGCGACGTCCACCAGCCAGCCGCCCAGGAACGGTCCGATGGCGCCGGCCACGCCGCCCAGTCCGGACCACGCGCCGACCGCCTTGGCGCGATCCTCCCGTGCGAACGACGCCTGGATGATGGCGAGTGATCCCGGCGTCAGCAGCGCCCCGCCCACGCCCTGCAGTGCCCGCGCCGCGATGAGCATCGAAATATCCTGCGCCGCACCGCACAGCGCCGACGCGATGGCGAACCACACCACGCCGATGAGGAACACCCTCTTTCGCCCGAACCGGTCCCCGAGCGATCCGCCCAGCAGGATCAGGCCCGCCAGCGTCAGCGTGTAGGCGTTGACCGTCCACTGCAATCCCGCCATGGACGAGCCGAACTCCGCGGCGATCCTGGGCAGCGCCACGTTCACGACCGTGGCGTCGAGCATGGCCATTCCCGACCCGAGCACCGTCGCCAGCAGTGTCCAGCGTCCCGCTCCCGACGACATCTGAATGCTCGCGGCCATGAGCACACCGTAACGGCGACCACCGACGAATGCCGAGTGGTCGCGTCCACTGCCCGGCGTCGCTCGGCGCGACGGCCTCGTCCGAGAGGCGGGGGACGGCGTCGTCGCGATCGACGCCGGGTGGTGCGGCCCCGGAAACTCCGTGGACCGATGCGCCTAGGCTGTACCTATGACAGCAGGAACTGCCGCCGACCTGGACAACGTCCGCGAGGTGGTGCACGAGGCGGCGCGCCGGGCCCGGGTGGCCTCGCGCACGCTCGCACAGCTCACCACCGCGCGCAAGAACGGGGCGCTGCACGCCGCCGCCGACGCGCTGCTCGCCGCGAAGGATCGGCTGCTCGCCGCCAATGCCGAGGACATCGAGATCGCCGCGGCGGGCGGCACCGCCGAGGCGCAGCTGGACCGGCTGCGGCTGACCGCGGCCCGCATCGACGGCATCGCCTCCGGGCTGCGGCAGGTCGCGGGCCTGCCGGATCCGATCGGCGACGTGGTGCGCGGGTCCACCCTGCCCAACGGCCTGGAGCTGCGGCAGGTGCGGGTGCCGCTCGGCGTGGTCGGCATGGTGTACGAGGCGCGGCCCAATGTCACGGTGGACGCCTTCGGGCTCACCCTCAAGTCGGGCAATGCAGCCCTGCTGCGCGGTTCCTCGTCCGCCGTGCGGTCCAATACCGCGCTGGTCGAGGTGTTGCGCGAAGCCCTTGCCGCACAGGGTCTCCCGTCGGATGCCGTGCAGCTGCTGCCCGCCGAGGACCGCTCCAGCGTCACGCACCTGATCCAGGCGCGCGGGCTGGTGGACGTGGTGATCCCGCGCGGCGGTGCCGGACTCATCAGCGCCGTGGTGCGCGACGCGCTGGTGCCGACCATCGAGACGGGCACCGGCAACTGCCACGTCTACGTGCATCGGGACGCGGATCTCGCGATGGCGGAATCGATTCTGCTCAATGCCAAGACCCGTCGCCCGAGCGTGTGCAACACCGCCGAGACGGTGCTCATCGACGCCGCCATCGCCGATACGGCGGTGCCGCGGCTGATCGCCGCGCTGGAGGGTGCGGGCGTCACCATCCACGGCGACCTGCCCGGCCTGGTGCCCGCCACCGATACCGACTGGGCCGACGAATACTTGTCCCTGGATATCGCCCTGAAGGTGGTCGACGATCTCGACGCGGCCGTCGAGCACATCAACCACTGGGGTACCGGGCACACCGAGGCGATCGTGACCGGCGATCTGCGGGCCGCCCGCGAATTCACCAATCGGGTGGACGCCGCCGCCGTCATGGTGAACGCCTCCACCGCCTTCACCGACGGTGAGCAGCTCGGCTTCGGCGCGGAGATCGGCATCTCCACCCAGAAGTTGCACGCTCGCGGCCCCATGGGCCTGCCGGAACTGACCTCCACCAAGTGGATCGTGTGGGGTGACGGGCAGATTCGGCCCGTGTAGTACAACTGGTGCGGATGGGTTTGTACACCGTACGGTGTACCCATCCGCCCCTCCAGGAAGGACAGCACCCTTGGCTCCGACATCCACTCCCATCCAGGAGCCGATCTTCTCGTCGGTCGACGATGTGATCGAGCGTCTCGCCCGCACCGGCTACCTGGCCGACAAGGGCACCGCCACGTCGGTATTCCTCGCCGACCGGCTCGGCAAGCCGCTGCTCATCGAGGGACCGGCCGGTGTCGGCAAGACCGAACTGTCCAAGGCCGTGGCCGAGGTCGCCGGGGCCGAGCTGGTGCGGTTGCAGTGCTATGAGGGCGTCGACGAATCGCGGGCGCTGTACGAGTGGAACCACGCCAAGCAGATCCTGCGCATCCAGGCGTCGTCGGAGAACGATTGGGCCGAGACCAAAGCCGACGTCTTCACCGAGGAGTTCCTGCTCTCCCGGCCGCTGCTGACCGCCATCCGGCGCGCCGATCCGACGGTGCTGCTCATCGACGAGACCGACAAGGCCGATGTCGAGATCGAGGGTCTGCTGCTCGAGGTGCTGAGCGACTTCTCGGTCACCGTCCCGGAACTGGGCACCATCACCGCCTCGCGCCGCCCGTTCGTGGTGCTCACCTCCAACGCCACCCGCGAACTGTCCGAGGCGCTGAAACGGCGCTGCCTGTACCTGCACATCGACTTCCCGGACGAGGAATTGGAGCGGCGCATCCTGGCCAGCCGGGTGCCCGAGCTGAAGCCCGCGGTGGCGGCGCAGTTGGTGCGGATCGTGCACGTGCTGCGCGGCATGCAGTTGAAGAAGCTGCCGTCGGTGGCCGAATCCATCGACTGGGCGCGCACCCTGCTCGCCCTCGGAGCCAAGGATCTGGACGACAAGACGGTGCGCGCCACCCTCGGCGTGGTGCTCAAACACCAGGCCGACCACCTCCGCGCGCTCAATGAGCTGAAGTTGGCGTGACGTCATGGTCGGCGGCGTACCCAACACTCCGCGGGCGCTGGTCTCGGCCGCCAAGCGCGCGGTGAGCGGCGGTTCGGCCCCCGGCGCGCGCGGGCAGGGCGAACTCGGGCCGACCGCGCCGCACGGTCTGTCCGGCCATCTGGTCGGCTTTGTGGAAGCCTTGCGCGCCAGGGGGATTCCGGTCGGACCGTCCGAGACCGTGGATGCCGGACGGGTGGTCACCGTCCTGGATCTCATGGATCGCGAGGTGCTGCGCGAGGGGTTGGCGTGCGCGCTGCTGCGGCGCACCAGCCAGCGCACCACCTTCGACGGGCTGTTCGATCTGTGGTTCCCGGCGGCGCTGGGGGAGCGGGTCGGAGCCGAGGACATCGAGATTCCGCACCGGCCCGATGGTTCGGTGGACATCATCGCGCTGCGGAAGATGTTGGGCGAGTTGCTGGCTCAGGACCCGTCCGGGGAGCGGGCGCAGCAGTTGCAGCTGCTGGCCGCGCAGCTGGTCGAGGAGATGGGGCAGTACCAATCCGCTTCCGGGCCATCCTTCTCCGCCTATCAGGCCCTCAAGGACCTGCAGCCGGAACTACTGGTGAGCAAGCTGCTGGCGGGACTGGCCACGGGCATGGACACCGATGCCGCACCGTCGGAGTTCGACAACGAGGTCGCGCGCCGGGCGGCCCGCCAGCGGGTCAAGGCGTTTCGCGGCACCGTGGAGGCCGAGACCCGCCGCCGTGTCGCCGAACGGCTGGGCCGGGAGCGGGTCGCCACCTACGGTGTGCAGCGTCAAGCCGAGGACGCCGACTTCCTGCGTCTGTCCGAGAACGAACTGGCCGAGCTGCGCCGCAGTTCGCAGCGGTTGGCGCGAGTGCTGGCCTCCCGCTTGGCTTCCCGCCGTCGTCGGGCGCGGCGCGGGGAGATCGACCTGCGCAAGACGCTGCGCAAATCCATGTCCACCGGCGGGGTGCCGGTCAACCTGGTCACTCGCAAACCGCGTCCCGGCCGCCCCGATCTCGTACTGCTGTGCGATATCTCGGGTTCGGTGGCCGGATTCTCCAGTTTCACCATGGTGCTGGTGAACGCGCTGCGCGAACAGTTCTCGCGGGTGCGGATTTTCGCCTTCGTCGACCGCGTGGACGAGGTCACCGGACTGTTCGACCAGGTCACCCCGCTCGACCAGGTGACCAAACGCATCTTCACCGAAACCCGGGTGGTCGGCATCGAGGGCCACTCCGACTACGGTTCGGCTCTGCGCGGTTTCGCCGACGACTTCCCCGACGCCGTCACCAGCCGCACCTCCCTGCTCATCCTCGGCGACGCCCGCACCAACTACCGCGATCCGGAACTGGCGGTGCTGAGCGGTCTCGCCGCCACCGCCAAACACTCCTACTGGCTCAACCCCGAGGCCGAGAAGATGTGGGGCACCGGCGATTCCGCCGCCCGCAAGTACGCCGAGATCGTCGAGATGCACGAATGCCGCAACGCCCGCCAGCTGACCGCCGTGGTCGGCCGCCTACTGCCGATCTGAGGAGACGCGATGGACGAATGGCTCGCCTACTGCCTCGCCAAACCCGGTGCCTGGCAGGACGAACCGTGGGAGGGCGATGTGGTCGCCAAGGTCGGCGACAAGATCTTCGCCTTCTTCGGCGACACCTCGCTCACCCTCAAATGCGGCCGCACCCGCGAGGAAGCCGACGAGCTGGTCCGGGTGTACCCCGACGACGTCTCGGCGTCGGCCTACATCGGCCGCTACGGCTGGAACAGCGTGCGCGTCGTCGGCAAGGTGCCCGAGGACGAGGTGCGCGAGCTCATCGACGGCTCCTACGCCGCCATCGTCAGCAAACTGCCCAAATCCAAACGCCCGGTTACCTGATCGGAACAGCGGACCACCATGATCGACTTCGGCCCGACCACCCCCGCCTTCCGCGCGGAAGTGGCCGCCTTCTACGCCGGTTTCGGCAACCCGACCGCCCTGCGCCACACCTTCCACGACGCCCTCCTCCTGATCCCCCTGACCCCCGACCACCGCATCACCACCTCGACCTACGGCGACATCGACTGGATCTGCGCCTTCACCGACGCCGAAGAATACGCACGCTGGCTGGCAGCGCGAGACGCCCTGACCCCCGAACACCCGTACCCCTACCAAACCGTCACCGGCCAGCGCCTGACCGATTTCGCCGCCACCCGCCCCAACCCGACCGGCATCGCGGTGGATATACAGGGCACCTCGCCCATGGCTTTCCCGCCGGACCTGCGCGAAACGGACGCCTGAGCGGTGTCGGCACCATCGCTGTTCGACAATCCGATACTGCATCGGCTGCGCGACTGTGAACGCGTCCTGATCGCTGGCGCCGGCGGCGGCTTCGATGTGCTGTGCGGGCTCCCGCTCGCATTCGCGTTGAACGAGCGGGGGAAGACGGTTCACCTGGCGAATATGACGTTCACGCCGGTTACTCGGACCACCGCACAGGAGGTAACGTCCGGCCTGTTCGAAGTGAGTCCCGATACCACCGGCTCCGCTCGATATTTCCCGGAGAAGCACCTCGCAGTCTGGATGCGTGAGCACGGGTATCGTGATCGCGTCTTCCTGGTTCGGAAGGGCGGTCCGGCCGCTGTCACGCGTGCCTATACATGGCTGGCCCGAGAGTTGGATATCGACGCGCTCGTACTGGTCGACGGTGGTACGGATCTGCTCATGACCGGGGACGAGGCTGGGCTGGGGACGCCGGTGGAGGACATCACGAGTCTGCTGGCAGCGCACGCGCTGGATGTTCCGGTCAAGCTCGCCGCCTGTGTGGGTTTCGGTGTCGACACCTATCACGGGGTCTGCCACGCGCACTTCCTGGAGAATGTCGCCGCACTCGCGAAAAGCAATGCCTACCACGGAGTATTCGCACTCCTACCCGGAATACCAGCGGTCGACGCGTGGTTGGACGCGGTGGCGTGGGTACAGCGGCACACACCCGGCCGGGAGAGCATCGTGTCCGCTTCGGTCACCGATGCGGCGCGCGGGGAGTTCGGTGACCACCAGTCGCTGGCGCGCACCGGAGCGGAGGGCTCCGAGCTGTTCATCAACCCGCTGATGTCGATGATGTGGGGCTTCGCTCTCGACGCCGTGGCGGAGCGTGTGCTGTACCGCGAGCATCTCGCGGGCGCTGAGACGCCGTTCCACGTGGCCGCCACGATCGAGGCATTCCGCGCGCGGATCCCAGTGCGACCTCGGCGAACCATTCCGGCGTGACCGAGCCGCGTCTCCGCCGACCGGCTCGGCCTCGGTCATTCCGTTCCATCGTGGAGAGCGAGTCTGTCGATATCGATCCGCCGATACACGTCACCAGCGCCGTGGATACGAAGGCCCACCGGGTCGGCATACCTTTCGGAGGAGATGTTCATGGAGTTCGAGGCTCGCGTGCTGGGAACGCAGGGTGATTATTCGCTGATCGGATGGGAGGGGCGCCGCTGGCCGGGGCTGACCATTCAAGGGGATACGCTGCGGACGCTGGTGGAGGCGCTGACGGAAGCCGAATCCGAACTCGCTGGGGGCAATATCGAGGATGCGGTGTACGCGATTCGCGAGAGTCTGGAGAAGGTCTCGGGCATGTCGGCCGCATACGAGGAGATGATGTCGGCAGCCGGGTGGCGGCTGCCATACACCAAGTAGGTGCCGGGCTGAGGGCTATCTGGTCAGGCGTGGTCGCGGAGGTCGAGGATGCGGGCGAGGGCGTGTTCGAGGGCGTAGTTGGTGTCGGCGGCGCCGCCCTTGACGTCGGCGTTGAGGGTGGCGACCACCTGGAGGGCGTCGCCGATGGTGGCGGGGGTCCAGCCGCGGGCCTGGGCTTGGGCCTTTTTGACCTTCCAGGGGGGCATGCCGAGTTCGGGGGCGATTTTGAACGGGTCGGCGCGTAGGCCGGCGGAGCCGACCCGGGCGATGGTGTGGACCGAGTCCGCGAGGGCGTCGGCGAGCAGGACCGCGGGGACGCCGCGGTCGGTGGCCCAGCGCAGCGCTTCCATGGCGGCCGGGCGGTCACCGGAGACCGCGAGTTCGGCGACGTCGAAGCCGGAGACCTCCGCCTTGCCGGAGTAGTAGCGGCGCACCGCCGCGATGTCGATCTTGCCGCCGGTGTCGGCGGCCAGCTGTGAGCAGGCGGCGGAGAGTTCGCGCAGATCCGATCCCACGGCCTCCAGCAGCGTCTGCACCACGTCCGCGGACGCCCGCACCCCGGCAGCGCGGAATTCGTTGCGCACGAACTCGGCTCGTTCATTGGCCTTGGTGAGCTTGGCGCAGTTGTGCACCACCGCGCCCGCCTTCTGCAGCGCGGGCGCGAGCGCCTTGGCCCGCCCGCCGCCGGTGTGCAGCACCACCAGCACCACGCCGTCCGGCGGCGCGGCGGCGGCCGACTGGATCACCCCGACCGCGTCCTTACCCGCCTCGGCCGCGGACTCCAGAATGATCACCCGGTCCTCGGCGAACAGCGACGGACTCAGCATTTCCGCCAGTTCGGCCGTACTGGCGTCCCCCGCCCGCATCCGATCCACCGGCATGGCATCCGGATCCTCCGTCACCGCCCGCGCCTGCGCGGTGATCGCGGCTACGGCCCGCTCGATGAGCAGCTCTTCTTCACCGAGCACGAGATGCAGAGGCGCGGGGCGTTCGGTCACGCAGCCGATCCTACGAGGCCACACCGACAGGCCGTGCCGCCGGGCGGTAGCGCGATGCGCCCGTCCGAGTCGGCGTAGGGTGACCAGATGACCACGGGACCGCAACCCGAGCGGATCTACGTCGAAGGGTGGGGCTACTACTCGCAGCCTCAGCCCGTGCCGCCTCCACCTCCCGCGCCCCCGCCATCGAACAGGGCTCGCGTGCTGGTCATGGTCGGGTCCGCCGTGGTCGTATTTCTCACCATGGCCGTGATCGCGGTCAATGTCACCGGGGCGGGGACGCGCGACGTGGCGGCGTCGGAGCAGGACGCGGCACGGATAGAGTCGACCGTCCGCCGCTTCCTGCAGATCACCAGCAGCGACGATCCCGCCTACGCGGCGGTGACCTGCACCGCGTTCCGCGAGCGGTATCGCGGCCTCGAAAAGACCGACATTCTGGTCTACCGACCCGAAGTACTGGGTGTCGATCGAATACGCATCAACGGCGACGCGGCCACCGCCCGGGTTCGCGCGATCGTCAGGGGGGCGGAGGAGGAGCGGACCCTGGACCTCGTGCGCGAAGATGGCGAGTGGAAGGCGTGCCCGCTGCCGGATCGGTAGGGCGCGGGTTATCGGGTTCGTCGTGGGCGAATCCGCGCGCAGACCAGTGTGCACAGCCCGGCGACGACCAGTCCGGACCAGACGCCGGAGGGCACCGAAATCGAGGTGCCCAGCGCCGCCGCGTGTGCGGAGGCCGTGAGCAGCCACCACAGCGGCGGTGCGGCACACCACAGCACCGCGTGCGCGAGCGGATTCCACAGCGATGCGAAGACCGCGCCCATCGCGCCGAGGACGGTGATCGGGGCGACCACCGGGGCCACCAGCACATTGACCGCGATGGCCAGGGGGTTGAGGTGGCCGGTGAGGGCGATGATGACGGGGGTGGTGACGACGAAGGCGGCGGCGGATACCGCGAGTGCGTCGGCGGGGGCGCGCCAGCAGCGATGGGCCTGAAGCCATTCCGACCAGCCCGGGGCGAGCAGGACTAGGCCCGCCGTGGCGAGTACCGAGAGGGTGAAGCCCGCGTCGACGGCCAGTTCGGGGGACCACGCGAGCAGGGCGATGGCGGCCGTGCACAGGGCGGGTAGCGCCTGTTTGCGTCGGCCGGTGCACAGGGCCAGCAGTGCGACCGCACCCATGACGGCCGCGCGCAGCACACTCGGCGTCGGGCGGGCCAGGATCACGAACATGACGAGGACGGCACCGGCCACGACGGCGGCCACCCGGGGATCGACGGTGAGCGCGCGCAGGGACAGCAGCACCGCGCCGAGCAGGATCGTGACATTCGCTCCGCTGACGGCGGTCAGGTGGGTGAGATGGGTTTCGCGGAAATTCGCCCGGACGTGGTCGGGTAGGCGCGAGGTGTCGCCGATGACCAGACCCGGCAGCAGGCCCGCCGCATCGGGTGACAGTGTGCGAGCGGCGGATTCGGCGAAGTCCGCGCGTACCGCGCCCGCGATCCGCTGCCATTCGGGCGGCGGGCCGATGCCCGCCGGCGGTCCCTGCGCTCGCAGCACCGCCACCGTGAGATCCGACCGCCACGGCGGGTACACCTTGGCGCGGAACGTGACCCGCTGACCGGGCAGCAGGCGGGTCCAGGAGTCCCCGTGCGCCAGGACCAGCACCCGCCCACCCACGCGGACGGTGTCCGCACCGTACCGGTATTCGACGAGCCGCGCCCGCACCAGCCACTGCTTGCCGCGCACCGCCTTGGCGGACAACGCCTTCGGATCGTCCACCGGGATCGCCGTCGCCCACACGTGCGTTCCCCGATCCAGGTCGCGCAATGGATGCGCCGCCGTCCGGCTGTCGTGCCAGGCCGCGGCCGCCGCGAACCCCGCACCGATCAGCACGGTGGCCAGAGCCGCCGACAATCCCTGCCGACCAGATCGCGCGTCACACGCCACTCGAACCCACAGCACGACTGCCACCCCCAGCAGCACCGCCGCGAGCACCACCCCGACCCGCCACCCCGCCACCACCCCGACAATGGTTGCCGCCCAACAACACAGCGCAGGACCGACCAGCCGCGCATCCACCACCTGCACGGGTTCCACCGCCCACCGGTCCGATGCCGCCGCCGTCGCACCTCGACCCCCACCCCGTCGAGCCGCTGTTCCCGCTGCTTCCGCAATTCCCGCAGCTTCCGGCGCCCACGCCGGCCCCGCAGCCGTGGCAGCCCCCGCAGCCGTGGCAGCCCCCGCAGCCGTGGCCGGCCCCGCAGCCGTGGCAGGCCCCGCAGCCGTGGCAGCCGGAGCCGGAGTCCCGGGTGTCGCAGCCGTAGCAGTCGGCGCCGGGGACGTCATAGCTTCAGCCGCTGGAGTCGGAAGCGTTGTAGGTCTATCCGTCTGGGTCGCACCCGTCGGAGTCGTGGTAACCAGAGCTACGTCGGTTGCCGCCTGGGCCGCAGTTGCCGGAACCGTGGCCTCCGGCGGCACCACAGTCGAAGTCGTGGTTGTCGAAGCCGTTGCTGTCGGGGTCGTGGCCGCTGTGGACGCGGTCGACGGGGTCGTGGCTGCCTCTGGCGGTCTCGCCCCGTCGTCGGGCGGGCCGCTCATACCGTCACCAGCCCGCGCAGCCGTTCGAGCCGGGACGGTCCGATGCCCTGGACGTCGGCGAGCTGGTCGACGGAGCCGAAGCGACCGTGTTCGGTGCGCCAGGCGATGATCGCCTTGGCCGTCACCGGTCCGATGCCGGGGAGGGCGTCGAGTTCGGCCTCGGTGGCGGTATTGAGGTTCACGATGGTGGCCGTGCCGGTGGGGCGGGGTGCGCCGGAGGGAGTGCGGGGCGTGTCGGGGTGCTGCGCCTGCGCGCCGACGATGCTGCTGCCCGCTTGCGGGGCCGTGGGATTCGGTCCGGCGCGGCCGATGACGATCTGGTCGCCGTCGGACAGATACTGGGCGAGGTTCAGGCCGGACAGGTCCGCGTCCCGGCGGGGTGCGGCCGCGGCCAAGGCGTCGGCCACGCGCGCACCGGTCGGAAAGCGCAGCAGCCCACCGCGTTCGACGAGGCCGACGACGCTCACGACGACTACCCCGCTGGCCGAGTGGCCGTTGCTGCCGGTCGGGCCGTCCGTGCCGGGTGGTGCGGCCAGTCCGGGATCGACGGGTCCGTGCGCACCACTGCCCATCGGACCGGCACCCGCCGCTCCGGACGCAACCCCCATCGCTCCCGGTGTGGCACCGGCTGCATTCGGCCCGGCCCCCGCTGTGCCCGGCCCTGTATTCGAGGCACCGGGACCGGTCCCCGTTGCCCCTGGCGCAGCCCCGAGCGCTCCGGTCCCGCCGTTCGAGGCGTCCGGTCCAGTATTCTGCGCCCCGCTCCCAGCGCCCGTCGCACCGTGCGGCGTGCCCGGTACCCCACTCGCCACCACCTCGGTCCGCACCGCCGCGACCGGCGGCACCGCCTGCGTCACCGGCCCGTCGCGCAGCGCCATCGCCCCCGCGATCAATACCGCGAGCAACCCCACCCCGGCCAGCGCCAGCACCCCGCGCTGTCCCGGGTCCCACCGCGTTCCCCGCAGGCGTTCGGGCACCAGCCGCTCGTGCCAGACCCCCGCGCGCCCGTCGGGTTCCAGGTCGTTCTCGTCCCAGCGCCCGGAGCGGGGTGGTTCGGGTCCGCTCAGCGTATCGAGTCGTCTGCGGACCTGCGTACTTTCATCGATGTGCGACATGCGGCCACGGTATGGCCGCCGCGTCTCGGCCCAACCGCTCCGACCTGGGCTTGCGGAAAGTCTGTGGATAGCTCGGGGGTTGTGGAGAACCGCGGTTCAGCCGCACCCGCCGGGGACGACCAGGGCACCCACGGCCCCCATGCCGAGATGTACCCCGAGCGTCGGCCCGAATTCGGTCACGATCATTTCCCGAATCCCGGGAATGAGTTCGCGTAGCTGCTCGACCACCGTGGTGGCGGCCTCCTCGGCTCCCAGATGCTGCACGGCCACCGCGGCTCCATCCTCGCCCGCCGCGTCCACCGCCGCCGCCACCAGTTTGGTGATCGCCTTGGACCGGGTCCGCGCCTTCTCCCGCAGTTCGATCCGGCCGTCGACGATCTGCAGGATCGGCTTGGTCACCAGTTCGGTCCCGAAAAACGCCGCCGCACTGGACAATCGGCCGCCTCGCCGCAGCTGTTCGGTGCGATTGACCACGATGAACGCCCGTCCCCGCACCGAGGTCGCCACCGCCGCGTCGTACACCACGTCCAGCGATCCACCGTCGCGGGCCCGCCGCGCCGCCGCCAGCACCGTCAGCCCGGTGCCCAGTCCGGCGCTGAGCGAATCCACCAACCGCAACCGGTTTGCGGCGTCCATATCTCGGATCGCCTGCCGACCGGCCTCCCAGGTCCCCGACAGCTGCCGCGAAAGGTGCACGGCCACAACGCCGTCACCCGCGCTGAGTTCGAGCGCCCGCTCGTACGCCTCGCGCAGTTCCCCCGGCGACGCCGCCGAGGTGGTCACCGCCGACGAACCGTAGTCGATATCGAATTCGTCCACCCCGTCCCGGAACTGGCGATCATCCACCAGCACGTGCAGCGGGACGGTGAGCACGCCGAGGTCGGCGACGAGGTCGGCGGGCAGACTGGCCGACGAGTCGGTCACAACCACCACGGTCATGCAGTGCGAACCTCGCTGGACCGCAGCTCCGACAGCACCTTCACCATGGCCCGCGCCACGGCGTCGTGCCCCGCCCAACCCCAGTGGATGCCATCGGGATTGGCGTCGCCGGAGAAGATGTTGTCGCGCACCGCCTCCCCGAGATCGACCAGCGGCACATCGTGTTTCGCGGCCCAAGCCCGAGTGGCGCGCACCTGCGGATCGCGCCCGCGGTGCACTCGTCCGTACGCCTCGCAATCGTGCACCGACGGCAGCGTTCCCACCACCGGTAGATCGGGCCGCAACTGCGCCAACGCGTTTCGCGCCTGCTCCAGGTAGTCCACGCTCACCGACGGCGGCAGTGCCACCGGGTAGCCGAGGTGCGACAGTTTGGGCTGCAACCAGTTGTATCCGGTGCGCACCTGTCGTCGCAGGAACGGCGGCCGGATGTAGCGGATCAGCTCGCGTGCCGCGGTCGGCAGCGGGGAGGGCAGCGAATCCATGCCGCCGGTGGCGAACACCACCGCCGCGGCCCGTGGCACGGCGGCCCACACCCGCGGATCGCCGATCAGCGCCCAGTAGGCGTCGCGGCAGGTCCAGCCGATGCGCGCCACCAGCTCCACATCCCAATCCAGTTCGGCTCCAACCAGGTTGGGCCAGATCCGGGGATGGTCGGCGGGCAGTCCGCCCTGCGGGCCGAAGTAGGCCAGCGAGTCGGCGATGACGAGCAGCACCGGCCGCTCGCCGCCGGTATCGGGCTCCGGCGCGGGCGCGGGTGCGCCGAGCAGCGCGTCCGGCAGATGCCGGACCTGCTGCACCTCCGACGCCCGCCGCAGCAGTTCGTCGGATACCTGCCGTTCGCCGGAAACACCGTCCAACTCAGAGGACATCAGGAGCTACCTTCGCCGCCGCGTTCCACACATCGAGTCGCCACCCGGGCTGCTCGAGGCTCGGACCGTGGCTGCTCAGCTGCACCCAACTGGTATTGGCGAGCCCGCCGAGGGCAGGCCAGTTCTGGGGCGGCAGGTCGAGCACAGCCGCGGTCAGCGCCGCGATGAGCCCGCCGTGCGCGACCAGGATGATGGTACGACCCGGCCAATCCGCCCGCTCGGTGAACAGTTCGTGCACCACGGGCAGGGCGCGGCGGCCGACCTCGAGTTTGGATTCGCCGCCGGGCGGGGTCCACGTGGCGTCCATGCGCCAGGCGACGCGCGCACCCGGAGCCATGGCGTCGACCTCGATATGGGTCAGGCCCTCCCATTCGCCGAGGCTGGTCTCGCGCAGCCGCGGGTCGGTGGTCACCGGCAGGCCGATGCTGTCACCGACCGCGAGGGCGGTGTCGTGGGCGCGTTTGAGGTCCGAGGAGATGATGCGGATGGCGCCGCAGTCGGATAGGTCGCGGGCGATGTCCTTGGCCTGGCGGCGGCCGAGCTCACTGAGTTCGGTGTCGATCTGGCCCTGCATGCGATCGGAGGCGTTCCATTCGGTCTGCCCGTGCCGCAACATGATCAACCGGCGTACCCCGGCAAGCTTGCTCACTCGTCGTCCCCGGCCTCGTTCTCATCGGCCGAGCGCTCGGACCGGGCCGCGCCGTCGCCGATACCCTCCACCGGCACCTGCGGGCAGTCCTTCCACAGCCGGTCGAGGCCGTAGAAGTCGCGTTCGTCATTGTGCTGGATGTGGATCACCACATCGGAGTAGTCGAGCAGCGCCCAACGCCCCTCGCGGGTGCCTTCGCGGCGCACCGGCTTGCGCCCGGCCTCCCGCAGCTTCTCCTCGACATTGTCGACGATCGCGTTGACCTGCCGCTCGTTCGGCGCGGACGCGATCACGAAGCAGTCGGTGATCACCAGCTGCTCGGAAACATCCAGCACCAACACATCGGACGCCAGCTTCTCGTCCGCCGCCCGCGCGGCGACCTGCGCCATCTCCAGTGCCTCGACCGATGCGCTCACCCTGCAACCTTCCCGTTCTCCGGCACGTACAGATGCCGTTTGGATATGTACTGCACAACACCGTCCGGCACCAGGTACCACACCGGACGCCCCTCCCCGGCCCGCTTCCGGCACTCACTCGACGAGATCGCCAGGGCCGGGATCTCGATCATGGTGACCGCGTCGGCGGGGTAGTCGCGAAGGTGTTCGGCCAGATGATCGACATTCAATTCGTACCCCGGCCGGCTCACGCCCACGAATCGCGCCAACTCGAACAACTCCGCCCAATCCTGCCACGTCAGGATGTTCGCCAGCGCGTCAGCACCGGTGATGAAGTAGATATCCGCGTCCGGATGTTGTTCCCGCAGGTCGCGCAGGGTATCCACGGTATACGTCATCTTGCCGCGATCGATATCGGCCCGACTCACGGAGAACCGCGGATTGGACGCCGTGGCGATCACCGTCATCAGATACCGGTCCTCGGCCGGGCTGACCTTCTTGCCCGCCTTCTGCCACGGCTGGCCGGTCGGCACGAAGACGACCTCGTCCAGCTCGAACCGATGCGCGACCTCACTCGCGGCAACCAGATGCCCATGGTGGATGGGGTCGAAGGTACCGCCCATCACCCCCAACTTGCGGCGACCCGTCGTATGCACGAATGCCGAGCTTACCGATGGGCGTTTCGAGGCCGGCACACCGGCGGCGAATCCGCGTCGACGGCCGGCGGCGGCGCGGGCACGACAAAAGCCGCCGTGGTCGTCGTGGCCACGGCGGCTATGCGTAAGCGTTTCCGGCGGTACGCCGGGGTGTATCAGTCGGCGGTACGCCGGGGTGAATCAGCCGAGCTTGTTGAACGCCAGCGACAGCGCCGACTTCTTGTTGGCGGCCTGGTTGGCGTGGATGACGCCCTTCGAGGCGGCCTTGTCGAGGCTCTTGCTGGCCGAGCGCAGCAGGGTCAGGGCCTGGTCCTTGTCGCCCTGCGCGGCGGCCTCGCGGAACTTGCGGATCGAAGTGCGCAGCGCGGACTTGACCGACTGGTTGCGCTGCCGCGCCAACTCGTTGGTGCGGATCCGCTTCATCTGGGACTTGATGTTGGCCACGCCTGTTTCCTCGTGTTCCTTCGCTTGGTGGTTTACGCGGGATGCAAAAGTCTGCGGGGCGCGCACTACTACCTGTAGCGCAGCACCGACGATCGAGGTTACCAGGCGGCGTACCGCCGGACGAAATCGGCCCGCTCGCCGATCACGGTTCGAAACCGACCGGATCGCGGAAGATGCAAGAAATTTACCCGCGTCCACCTGCGTGTTGCTCCCGCGTGATGGACTATTTTTGCATGACTCCCGCCGCTGCCGCGCGTTCGGCCGCGGCCGCTCCACCGATCGGCCGCGCCGAAGTCGGCCGCGCCGTGGGAGTCGACGCCGTGGGGGTGTTCGAGGGCTACCGGCCGGGCAAATACGACCGCGCCTACGACGAGATGTTCGACGGCGACCGCGCCCGCGCCGCCTACCGGGGGATCTTCGCGGCACTCTCGGAGATCGACGTGGCCGATCTGGCCGGGCGGGCCGAGGCGCTGGCCCGCGCCTTCGTCGACCAGGGCATCACCTTCTCGCTGTCCGGACAGGAGCGGCCGTTCCCGCTCGACCTGGTGCCGAGGGTGATAGCCGCCACCGAGTGGACCAAACTCGAGCGCGGCATCAAACAGCGGGTGCGGGCCCTGGAGGCATTCCTGGCCGACGTCTACGGCGAGCAGACGGTGCTGCGCGACCGGGTGGTGCCCAAACGCCTCGTCACCTCCTGTCGGCACTTCCATCGCGAGGCGGCCGGGCTGGTGCCGCCCAACGGCGTGCGCATCCACGTCGCCGGCATCGATCTGGTCCGCGACGAACGCGGTGACTTCCGGGTACTCGAGGACAATCTGCGCTCCCCGTCCGGGGTCTCGTACGTGATGGAGAACCGCCGCACCATGGCGCGAGTCTTCCCGGACCTGTTCGCCTCGCACCGGGTGCGCGCGGTCGGCGACTATCCGACGCATCTGCTGCGCGCCCTGCGCGCCGCCGCCGCGCCGAACGAGGCCGATCCGACCGTGGTGGTGCTCACCCCCGGTGTCTACAACTCCGCCTACTTCGAGCATTCGCTGCTGGCCCGGCAGATGGGGGTGGAACTGGTCGAGGGCCGCGACCTGTTCTGCCGCGACAATGTGGTGTACATGCGCACCACGGCGGGGGAGCGGCAGGTGGACGTCGTCTACCGCCGCATCGACGACCCCTTCCTCGACCCCATGCAGTTCCGGCCCGACTCCATGCTCGGGGTGGCGGGCATTCTCAACGCCGCCCGCGCCGGAACCGTGGTGCTGGCCAATGCGGTCGGCAACGGCGTCGGCGACGACAAACTCATCTACACCTACGTGCCCGACCTCATCGAGTACTACCTGGGCGAGCGGCCGGTGCTGCCGAACGTGGACTCCTACCGCTGCTGGGAGGAGTCCGAATGCGACGAGGTGCTGGACCGCATCGCGGAACTGGTGGTGAAACCGGTCGAGGGTTCCGGCGGCTACGGCATCGTCATCGGACCCGACGCCACCGCCAAGGAACTGGAGGGGGCGCGCCGCAAGATCCGCGCCGATCCGCGCGGCTGGATCGCGCAGCCGGTGGTGCAGCTGTCCACGGTGCCCGCCAAGATCGGCGACCAGCTGCTGCCGCGGCACGTGGACCTGCGCCCCTTCGCGGTCAACGACGGTGACGACATCTGGGTGCTGCCGGGCGGATTGACGCGGGTGGCGCTGCCGGACGGCTCCCTGGTGGTGAACTCCAGCCAGGGCGGCGGCAGCAAGGACACCTGGGTGCTGGCCCCGCGCACCTCCGGGGAGCAACGCGAGCTCGCGGGCACCGAGCTGGTGGGTGAGCTGGCCATCGACCGCGAGCGCGACCAGTCCCCCGAGACCGCGCCGGTCCGCAATCAGCAACAGCAGCAACAACAGCAGGCACAGCGGATGCGCCCGTCCCCAGCGCCGCGGGCGGCGCACCGAATCGAAGGGCGACTACCGAATACGTGAGGTGATTCGGAACATGTTGGCGCGCAATGCCGAATCCCTGTACTGGATCGGCCGCTACGTCGAGCGCGCGGATTACACCGCGCGCATACTCGACGTCACGGTCCACCAACTCCTCGAGGACGCGACCGTGGACCCGGACCGCACCTCGCGAGTTCTCCTGCGGGTCTTGGGCATCGAGTCGCCCGCGACCGACCTCGACGTGTGGTCGGTGACCGAGTTGGTCGCGTTCGACCGCGACAACGACGGGTCGATCGTCGACTCCATCGCACGGGCTCGCGCGAATGCCCGTGGGGCGCGGGAGGTCACCTCCACCGAGATGTGGGAGTGCCTCAACGCCACCTACAACGGCCTGGCGACGGCCGAACGCGCCGCCCGGTCGCTGGGGCCGCACGAGTTCTGCCGCTACATCACCGACCGCGCCGCCATGTTCGGCGGGCTGTCGGATTCCACCCTCAGCCGCGACGACGGCTACCGGTTCCTGCTGCTCGGCCGTTCCATCGAGCGCGTGGATATGACGGTGCGGCTGTTGCTGTCCCGCGCCGGCGACCGCACCTCCTCCCCGGCATGGGTGACGGTGCTGCGTTCGGTCGGCGCGCACGACCCGTATCTGCGCACCCACCGCGGCGTCATCGACGCCACCCTCATCGCCGAATTCATCCTGCTGGACCGGCTCTTCCCGCGCTCGGTGTTCCATTCGCTGCGGGTGGCCGAAACCTGTCTGAAGGAACTGGATCAGCGCCCGGGCAGCCGTTTCGCCGCCCGCTACGAGGCACACCGGCTGCTCGGTAGGGCGCGCAGCGAACTGGAATTCCTGCCCTCGGGCGTGCTGCTGGAGGACCTGCACCACCGACTGCTGTGGTTGCAGCAGTGCTGCCGGGACGTGGGGGAGGCGGTGGCGTTGCAGTACTTCCACGCCGAGTCGTGGGTGGCGTGGACGGGGCTGCACGGGCATCGCGACGGGATGATCGAGGACCCGGTATGAGCGGTCAGGCGCGGAGGAGGCAGCGGATGTTCGAAGCGAGCCAGCCGACTGGCTGCCCGTTGAGGGCGGCGGTGGGAGACGGGTGGGCCACGCAGCGCCCCGGTCATGCCGGAGAGGAAACAGCGTGAGCTGGCGGATGCGGGTGGTGCACACCACCGGATACGTGTACGACGCCCCGGTCATGCGGTCGTTCAACGAGGCGCGGCTGACCCCGCGCGCCGACAGCCGGCAGAACGTCATTCTCAATCGCGTGGAGACCGTGCCCTCCACCCGCTCCTACCGCTATGTCGACTACTGGGGCACCACCGTCACCGCCTTCGATCTGCATGCCCCGCATACGGAATTGGAGGTCACCGGTTCCTCGGTGGTGGAGACCGAACCGTTCGTGAGCCCGGAGGAGGAACTGCCCTGGGAGCGGTTGCGGTCCGAACCCGTCGTCGACCGCTACGACGAACTACTCACCGCCACCGGCTATGTGCCGTGCGACCGGCGGCTCGGCACGGTGGCGCGGCAGCTCACCCGCGGCGTCGCGCCCGCCAAAGCCGTTGTGCGCGCGGCCGAATGGGTGCACGGCGAGATGTCCTACGTGGCCGGGACCACCTCCGTGCACACCAGTGCGGTGGAGGCGTTCGCCGAACGCCGCGGCGTCTGCCAGGACTACGCGCATCTGACCCTGCTGCTGTTGCGCGGCATGGGCATTCCCAGCCGCTATGTCTCGGGATACCTGCATCCCGATCCGGCCGGTGCGGTGGGGCGGACGGTCGCCGGGCAGATGCACGCCTGGGTGGAGGCGTGGACCGGGCAGTGGTGGGGCTACGACCCGACCAACAATATCCCGGTCACCGAGCAACACGTCGCGATCGGGGTGGGCCGTGATTACGCGGATGTGCCGCCGCTGAAAGGTATCTTCTCCGGTAGTGGTTCGACCGATCTCGAGGTCGTGGTGGAGATCACCCGCCTCGCCTGATGCCTGATGCCTGATGTAGCGGAACGCAGGAGTTCTCCGCGACCGGCGGGGACGATCCGGGAAGGTGGCTGATGTCTCCCACAGCGCAGGAAGTCGTCGAGGATCTCACGGAATTCGAGGAAGTGTCGCTCGGGCGCAAGCTGTTCGCCGAGGCCTTCGGCACCTTCGTCCTGGTATTGGGCGGCGTCGGTACCGCGGTCTTCGCGGGCAGCCGGGTCGGCGCGCTCGGGGTGGCGCTGGCGTTCGGATTCACCCTGCTGTTCCTGGTCTACGCCATCGGACCCATCTCCGGGTGCCATGTGAATCCGGCGGTCACCGTCGGGCAGTTCCTGCTCGGCCGGGTCACCGCCCTGGTCGCGGGCGCGTACATGCTGGTGCAGGTCATCGGCGGTCTCATCGCCGGTGCGGTCATCTACGCCATCGCTCAGAACCTACCCTCTTACGACCGCGCCGAGGACGGTCTCGGGGCGAACGGCTGGGGCGCGCACAGCCCCTCGGCCACGGAGCTGGCGGGCATCACCCTCAACGGCTACGGCCTGGCGGCCGCCATCACCGTCGAGGTCATCCTGACCGCCCTGCTGGTCTTCGTCGTGCTGGCCTCCACCGACCAGATCTCCGATGTCCCGCTGGCGGGCCTGTCGATCGGCATCACCCTCGCGGTCATCCACCTCATCTCGATCCCCATCGACAACACCTCGGTCAACCCGGCCCGCAGCCTCGCGGTGGCGTTCTATCAGGACGGCGCGGCCGCCCAGGTGTGGGTGTTCATCGTGTTCCCGCTGGTGGGCGGGGTGCTCGGCGCGCTGGTCTACGGCCTGATCTTCGGCCGCTCCCGCAATCCGCTGAGCTGACCCGATCGCGGCCGTGCCCCCGTTTCCGTCTCGGAAGCGGGGGCACCGGCGTTCAGTGCCAGTGGAGATCGGCCTTTCAGTGCCAGTGGAATTCGGCGCAGAGGCGGTGTGCCACCCGGTCGAAGGTCTTGCGGGGCAGGATCGCGCCCTCGCGGCGGATGCCGGCCTCGGGGACGTCGAGGACGCGGTCGAGGCGGACCCAGCTGTCGCGGCCGGCGTGGTCCCAGGGGCCGGAGCCGATGCCCACCCAGTTGTGGTGGCGGTCGTGGTCGGCGTTGGAGGAGAGCATGAGGCCCAGCAGGGTGTCGCGTTCGCGGCCGACCACCAGGACGGGGCGGTCCTTGCCGTTGTCGGGGTCTTCCTCGTAGGGGATCCAGGTCCAGACGATCTCGCCGGGGTCGGCGCGGCCGTCCAGCTGGGGGCTGTAGACGATGCGCCGCGCGCGTTCGGTGCTCGGCACCCCCACCGAGGCCGTCGGCCGCACCGCCACGCCCGGGGCCTTGCGGGTGCCGCCGAGGGACTGGATCGTCCGCGACAGCACCGACGACCGCTGTACCCGTCCGATGAGCTTCGGCCCCTGCCGCTTGACGATCTGAGAGCCCTGCTCTTTCGCGATCAGACCCAGCTGCTTTCCGAGAGCGTTCCACGTGCCCGCCATGTCGGCAGCTTAACGGGGGCGGGCCGGGTTCTCATCCGGGCAGGATACGGCGGTGGACCGGCCGGACCGGACCGGGGCACGGTCACATCGGCCGACCATGGGACGATGGACGGCAGTTCACCGATCACCTGAGGAGTGGAGTGCCAAGCTTCGCGGACACGACGTTCACCGATCCCGCGCGGATCCGGAACTTCTGCATCATCGCGCATATCGACCACGGCAAGTCCACGCTGGCCGACCGCATGCTGCAACTCACCGGGGTGGTCGAGGAGCGGCAGATGCGCGCCCAGTACCTGGACCGGATGGATATCGAGCGCGAGCGCGGTATCACCATCAAGGCCCAGAACGTGCGCCTGCCCTGGCAGGTCGACGGGGAGGACTACGTCCTGCACCTCATCGACACGCCGGGGCACGTGGACTTCACCTACGAGGTGTCGCGGGCGCTGGAAGCCTGTGAGGGCGCGATCCTGCTCGTCGACGCCGCGCAGGGCATCGAGGCGCAGACCCTCGCCAATCTCTATCTGGCGCTGGACAAGGACCTGACCATCATCCCGGTCCTGAACAAGATCGACCTCCCGGCCGCCGATCCGGACCGCTACGCCGCCGAGCTCGCCCATATCGTGGGCTGCGAGCCGGACGAGGTGCTGCGCGTCTCGGGCAAGACCGGCGTGGGCGTCACCGAGCTGTTGAACAAGGTCATCCAGGAGGTGCCGCCGCCGGTCGGCCAGGCCGACGCGCCCGCGCGGGCCCTGATCTTCGACTCCGTGTACGACACCTATCGCGGCGTCGTCACCTACGTGCGTGTCGTGGACGGCAAGCTCACCCCGCGCACCAAGATCAAAATGATGTCCACCGGCGCGACCCACGAATTGCTGGAGATCGGCATCGTGTCGCCCGAACCCAAACCGACCCAGGGACTGGGTGTCGGCGAGGTGGGCTACCTCATCACCGGCGTGAAGGACGTCCGCCAGTCGAAGGTCGGCGATACCGTCACCACCGCGCGCGACGGGGCCGCCGAGGCGCTCACCGGCTATCGCGAACCGCGGCCGATGGTGTACTCCGGCCTCTACCCGCTCGACGGCTCCGACTATCCGGATCTGCGTGACGCACTGGACAAATTGCAGCTCAACGATGCCGCGCTGACCTACGTCCCGGAGACTTCGGTGGCGCTGGGCTTCGGTTTCCGCTGCGGCTTCCTGGGCCTGCTGCACATGGAGATCACCCGCGAGCGGTTGCAGCGCGAGTTCGGCCTCGACCTCATCTCCACCGCGCCCAACGTGATCTACCGCGTGATCATGGAGGACGGCACCGAGCACGTCGTCACCAACCCGTCCTTCTGGCCGGAGGGCAAGGTGCGCGAGATCTACGAGCCGGTCACCAAGGTCACCATCATCGCGCCCAGCGAGTTCATCGGTACCATCATGGAGCTGTGCCAGAGCCGGCGCGGTGAACTGCTCGGCATGGACTACCTGTCCGAGACCCGCGTGGAGATGCGGTACACGCTGCCCATGGCCGAGATCATCTTCGACTTCTTCGATTCGCTGAAGTCGCGCACCCGCGGCTACGCCTCGCTCGACTACGAGGAGGCCGGTGAGCAGCAGGCCGCGCTGGTGAAGGTCGACATCCTGCTCCAGGGCGAGCCGGTGGACGCCTTCTCCGCCATCGTGCACAAGGACGCCGCCCAGGCGTACGGGCACAAGATGACCACCAAACTGCGCGAACTCATTCCGCGCCAGCAGTTCGAGGTGCCCATCCAGGCCGCCATCGGCTCCAAGGTCATCGCCCGCGAGAACATCCGCGCCATCCGCAAGGACGTGCTGGCCAAGTGCTACGGCGGCGACATCTCGCGCAAGCGCAAACTGCTCGAGAAGCAGAAGGAGGGCAAGAAGCGCATGAAGACCATCGGCCGGGTCGACGTGCCGCAGGAAGCCTTCGTGGCGGCGCTGTCCACCGAGTCGACCTCGGACAAGCCGAAGAAGTAGCGCGTCCGACGCGGTAGTGCGAACTCGCGGTGCCCCGCTGCCCATGGGCGGCGGGGCACCCGCGTTTCCGGGGGTTGCGTGTTCCGCCGTCGGGGTACAGGGTGTGGGCAGCCCGCGCCCCTGTCTTAAACCTTCGTAAGGTTCGAAAGCAGGCGAAAACTGGGGCTTGGCGTCCGTATAGGGCGGATGACAAGCTATCCGGTGCATCGGTGTGCACACCTCACATGACCTGGAGGATGTGACAGGCCGGTTTGCGAGAAATAAGGTGTGAAACGATCCGATTTTCGGCGGGCGCTCCGGAGCCGCCGGAACACCCGAGAGCGGAGCCTGTATGACGCGTGACCAGTCCTTCGACGACGAGGCCGGTCCGGGCGAGGACGCGGACACCGCGTATCGCTTGGCCACCGGGATCTCGCGCGTGGCTAGGGCCGGAGCGTACGTCACCGGCGGCGCGCTCATCGCCGCCAACGGCAGCCCCGACCGCACCGGCGATTCCCACGACAGCCGCAATGTCGGCTGGGCCCAACCCGACGATCCGGAACCCGACGCACCCAGTCCCGTGATCACCTTCCCCGAACTGGACCCGGAGTCGGTGCCCCCGCTGCTCGGCGGGATCGAGCCGGTCGCCGAACAGCTCGGCACCGACGCGGGCCTGTTCCCGACCGATTTCGGCCAGCACGGCGTGCCGGGATACGGGCACAACCCCACCACCGACTGGGATCCCTCGGCGACACTGCGGCAGCCGACCGGATTCGATCCGTCCGCCGGGCTCGGGCAATCGGCCTACGACCCGTCCGCGGGGATCGGGCAGCCGCCGAGCGCCCTCGACCCCGGCACGGGACCGGGCCGGCCGGCCGAGGCCTTCGACCCGTCCGCGGGTCTCCAGCGTCCCGCCGGATTCGATCCGTCGGCCGGACTCGGAACGCCGGACGCCGACCACGGCTTCGGGATGCCCGGTATCGACGAACCGCAGCAGCTGTGGAACCAGTTCGGGCAGGGGCTGAAGCTGCCCGGCACCGAGGGACTCAACCTGCCCGGGATGAACGGCGGCGGCTTCGGCCCCGTGAATTCCGGAAACGGTGTGGACAGCGGCGTTTTCGATGGCATCGGAGAGAACTTCGGTGTGGTCGTCACGACCGATACCGGCTTCTCGATGCACGTCGGCCTCGACGGGGTGTGGGTCGACTCGCATATGAATATCGAGATCGGTGTCGGTGATGTCGGCGATCAGCTCGACCGGTTCAACCAATCGGTCGAGGATGCGCTGTCCGATCCGTCCAAGATCAACCCGTCGGCCACGCAGGGCTCCGGGGCGGTCGACCAGTCCGTCGGCGGGTTGTCCGGGCTGCGTGGACAGGGCGCGAATTCGCCTGGCACGAGCGCCAATCCGGTACCCGGCACCGCGCCGAGCGCGACCGGACCGACCCCGGTCGGCACTCCGGCCGCCCCCGCACCCGTGGCTCCGG
>NZ_JASCXP010000019.1:0-35064 GCF_030010695.1 Nocardia sp. CC201C | reverse complement strand
CGGGGGGGGGCCCCCCCCCCCCCCCCCCCCCCCCTTCTGCATCAGGAGTCCTCAAATGACCGAAATCATTCACGTCGGCGTGTGGCGCAGCACCGAATGGTCGACCATCCAGATCCCCAACGGCGCCGAACTCACCTGGGCCAAGCGCGCCACCCTCGGCATCCCGGGCGGTTCCCCGGACCCGAACTACTTCCACACCTACTGGCGTGTGCCCGACTGGGTCTACGGCGAGCGAACCGCCCTGATCCGCGAGGGTTCCTACCCCAGCACCGATATCGAAGGCAACCCGATCCCCAGCCTCTCCGGTATCCCGGGCGCGGTTCCGTTCATCAACAACGACGTCTTCTTCTGGATCAGCACCGCCAATGTCGTCCCGGGTGACTATCCACCGAACTCCAGCCTCGCTCCCACATCCTGACACCCCGGCCTCGTATCCGGTCGAGACGACCTGATGCGACGCGGAGCGCGGGTGGGCGTGACTCGCCCACCCGCGCTTGTCTTTTCATCAGTCCCGAGCCCGAGTGGCCGGGACTTTTTCATGCCATTCTCCTGGAAGGTCTGCTTCGGATGTCCGAGAACAAAGCTGTCGATTTCGGCCGCGTCGTGGGCGGGGTCCACCTATGAGCGTGGCGGGGATCGATTGGAAGCGGCGGGCGGATTGGCTGGATTCGCTGACACCGCTGTCGGCCGTCGGCGATGGCGATGAAGCGGCACGGTCCGGTGGGCGTGTGCACACGTTCTCGGGGATGAACCCGGAGCGTGCGGCACGCAAACTCGCTCGAATACTGGCCGCCGAGGACCTGCAAGCCACAAGACCTATTGCTTCCTCTGGACGGTCAATCCCGACGGCACAGCCGATCGCCGTGCCGTATAACCCGGATGCGCCGGGTGGTGAGCAAGGCCCGATCCCAATTCAAACGCCGCCGCCCGATGGGGAGACCCCGCCTGTCGCACCGACAACAGCGCCACCCGAGGATTCCGCAACGGCTCCGCCGGTGAACAACCCGCCCCAGCAGTCGGCCCCGGACCCGACTGTCTTCGAGCAGATGTATGACCCGGGCAGCACCGCCGGTACACCCGGAACACAGATGGCGCCGTTCATCCCTGAACCGGATGCGGCACCGCCGGTGCCGCTGAACCCGGACCCGTTCTTCCCCCCTGATCTGACCGGCCGGCAAGTCGGTGATTCGTGGACAGAAGACTGGTTCGACGGACAAACCCGCCGGCTCAGCATCCCGGAAGGGAATGGTCTCAATACCGTCGACATAGCCATAGTCGATGCCGAAGGCAAGGTAGTCACCACCGCACGAGTGGCGCGAGCGTCGGAGGGCCCCGGGTACCTTCGGTGGCAATCCGATTCCCGTGGAAACTCCACGTACTTCGAGACACCTGACCCCGCACAAGGCGGTTATGGCCAGCACTTCGGTGCTGGTGTGCCGACATCGGGAGCACCCACCGCGGAGTTCCGGGTCGGCCCTGACTGGGCCACGGTCGTAACGCCCTCCTACGACGCCGACGGCAACGCGGTCGGCTACGACGTCGGCACCCGCAACGAACAGGGACTTTACGACAACGAACACACCGATTCACTCGGCTACCGCACTCTGACCGCGACCGGGCGTGATGCTCAGGGGCGGTTGACATCTGAGTTCGTCGGTCAGTTGGGTCCGGACGGGCGGGGGTGGCTCCTCGATGAGCACGGTCGCCCCGCCGAACGTTTTCTCGATGGCAATGGCAAACCTGTTGTCATATCGACTGACCCGACCACGGGGCATCGCACCGTGTTGTTCGATGGCGGTCGCAATGTCTTCGACTCCGGTGACAATCTGATCGGCCAGTTCGTGGTGGGTTCGGATGGCCGGATCCTGTCTGGCTGGTCCAAGCAGGCCTGGTACTCCAGAGAACGCACCGAGTACCACAGAGGACCGTTCGGCCTTCTGCGTGAGGAAATTGTCGACCCCGTCAGCGGTATACGCGGGCAGATCCGGTACCTCGGTGATCACACCGAAGTTTCCTACAACGACGGCAGCGTCGTCGTGTTCGACCGCGACGGCCGAATCGTCGATACCCGTGGCTTCGGCGAGAAGGCCTTCGCGGCGGCCCGCAACTTCGGTCGAGGCGCGAAGAATAACGCATTGGCCATGCTTGAGGGCATTAGTGCGCTATCCGGTTTCAACGACCAGTTCAACACCGCTGCTGAATGGCTCGGATTCGAACCGAACCTCGCTACCCGAGCCGAAGCGGGCGAAGCTTTCGCGCTGGGTATCGGAAATATGCTGGTTGCCGACATCTCTGCGATCACCCAAACTGCCTGGGGCGCGTATAGATCCCTCACCGGCCAGCAGAGCTGGAATAGGACCTGGGACAACATCTGGCATTCCGCTCTGAACAGCTACAACGAAAAGTCCAAGTTCTTCATCGGTACCGACTGGTCAGCCTTCACTGATAATCCCGCCGAAACACTCGGTTCTGCCACTATTGGCATCGCTGCCTCCCTTCTACCAACGAAGGGGGCGGGTCGAATTGTCCACGGCGCAAATCGAGCCAAGCCACAATTCGAATCTGGAGCGGCAGCCGTAGAAGCAGCAGTTCCGCCCGCGAATAAGGTCGATGTTGCTACGGGAGCTCCTGGGCTTCATGTGGCAGCGAGGCTAGAGATCGCGGAACTGCCGGCTGGCCCAGGCAACCGTAATGGGCAGGTCGCTGACTTCAGCACTCAGGGAGGGCGTACTGCTTCAGGGGGAGGGCGTACGGCTTCAGGCAGAAATCACGAACACGGGGTTGACGCAGGGAGCTTTCAGAAGCGCGACAGTATGTTGCTGCAGAGATCATCTGAATTCGAGCACGACGGTCACACTTCCCGTAACAACTGGGGTACGTCGGCGCAGATAAAGCATGCTACAGGGTCTTCTTCTCGCGTACGCCAACGCGCACTCAATATAGTTGTGAATTCTTCGGACTTCAGCAACTTCGGATTCACCTTCAAGCCTGTCTACAGTCCTACTGTGTACACCGGGATGGCGAACAGAACTCTGGGGACGCAAATTGGTCGGACACGGTTCCACTCTAGGTTGGAATTGAGGAGGACTATCGTGCATGAAGAACTCCACCACCGCTGGTATGCGCGTGGTCGGGTGAATCATCACCCTAGAGACGGCAGCGGAACCTCAAAGTTGTTCTATGATACGGTTAACCGTTATCTGAGATTTAGGGGATGGATGTAATGGAGCAAGCTCTTGAGTTCACGGTTTCGTGCATCAACTGTGGCGAAGAGACTCGCGGGTGGCAAGGGCAGGAGTTGCCCGACGGTGCAGACAGCATTCGATGGTTCTCTGAATGGCAGTGCCCCACCTGCGGTGTTGTGAGCGATGACGGGGGCGACGGGGTAGGTTCGAACTCGCTTCGCTGTCTTCTTGTTGAGGGTTTGGGCGGCTTTGCTCTTGGTCCGTTGTCAGGTCGGACGGCAAGGCTAACAGTGTCCAGGGTTTTGCGCGAAGAATATGATCTTACTTTAGCCGAGGCGCTCGCCATGTCTCGGAGCTTGGAATCCGGAGGATGCACTCTGACGGCAATTGAGGTGGAATCAATTGTTAGGAAGATCAAGCGGCATGGATGCGATGCTGAAATCGTACAGGTCACATTTCCTAAGGCTAAATCTCAGTGATTTGCATAGAAGGTGATCCGAATACGGTTCTCCGGCACGGCCTTTCGTTGGACCGACCCGCCTGACGAGCTTGGAAATTTATACGGAGTCGGGCATGGATGAAATTCAGATAGTTGTACTTTCAGGTGATGGTAAAACGGTGCGGATACCGCCCAATGGTGAGTTTTTGCTAGGGGAAGGAATGCTGTGATCACAACTACAGGCCCTATTGCCCGATGGCTGTAGGGCAGGGCCGGTGATGATCGGTCATCGTTAGTGGAGGCTTGCGTTCAACTTGCGAGTAAGGTTCTGAGGGTGCTCGCTCTGTTTGATCTATCCGAGGATGAAATCGACGCAATCCTGACCTTCGAGGGTGAGGATCGCACAGTAGTTTCATTTTCCGACGAAATTCAGGTAAGGAGCCCTCTTCATCCTTGGTGTGTGGCGTGAATTTCGCGGTCCTGCAGGACGTGGATGGCCTTGGCGAGGCGGCCGGCCTTGTACGGGCAGCACCGCAGCTTCGCCAATACACGCCAGCTTTTGAGCTGCGCGATCGCGCGTTCGCCGTGGCCGCGCAGGCGCGCGTGAGCGCGGTTGGTGGCCTTCTGTGAGGCCGGTTTGTCCTTGCCCTTGTAGGGAGTCAGCAGTGCGGTAGCACCCTGATATCCCTTGTCGCCCAGGGTGATCCAGCCGTACCGTTCGTGTTCGGTGAGGATCTGCCAGATCCGGGCGGCCTTCAGGTCGTGCACGCTGCCCGACACCCAGACCGGATCTCCGTCGGGAGTGGAGATGACCTGCACGTTCATGCCGTGCCGGCGGCGTTGCCGAAGTAGAAGGGCCGGTCGGCAGCGACCCGGTCGATCGGGATCAAGGTGCCGTCGAGGATCAGGTAGGCGTGGCCGTCGGATTCGGCCCGCCGCAACGCTTTCCGCAGGCTCGGGGCACGGTCGGCGAGCAGGCCCACGGTCTCCTCATCCGCGAGGGTTCCTACCCCGGCACGGATATCGAAGGTAACCCGATCCCCAGTCTCTCCGGTATCCCGGGCGCGGTTCCGTTCATCAGCGACGACGTCTTCTTCTGGATCAGCACGGCCAATGTCGTCCCGGGCGACTATCCACCGAACTCCAGCCTCGCCCCTACTTCCTGAACACTCCGGCCTCGCGTCCGGTCGTGACGATCCGATGCGGCGCATAGCGCGGGTGGGCGTGAGTTGCCCACCCGCGCTGTCCATTTCATCAGTCCCGAGCCCGAGTGGCCGGGACTTCTTCATGTCATTCCCCGGAAGGTCTCTGTCGGATGTTCGAGAACAAAGCCATCGAAGTCGGTCGCGACGTGGGCGGGGTCCACCCATGAGTGCGCCAGGGATCGATTGGAAACGACGCGCGGATTGGCTGGATTCGCTGACTCCGCTGGCGGCCGTTGAAAGCCGTGGCTCGGCGCAGCCCCGTGGGCGTGTGCACACCTACACGGGAATGAACCCGGAGCGTGCGGCACGCAAGCTCGCTCGAATACTGGCTGCCGAAGACCTTCGAGCCACCACGCCCGTAGCTTCCACTGCACGATCAATTCCCTCGGCACAGCAGATCGCGAAGCCATACGACCCGGATGCGCCGGGCGGCGAACAAGGCCCGATCCCTGTTCGAACGCCGCAGCCCGACGGGGAGACCCCGCCGACCGGGGTCGCACCGACACCAGCTCCGCCGAGGCGGCAGCCGTCGGAGACAGACGCACCGGCGAATTCAGCTCCCGCAGGCACCGGGCCGACTGTCTTCGAACAGCTCTATGACCCGGAAAGCACTGCGGGAACGCCGGGAACGCAGATGGCGCCGTTCATACCTGCACCGGATGCGACGCCGCCCCGACAGCCACAGATCTCGCAAACATCCGCGAGTCGCACCGACGATCTGCTAGCCCAACATGCGGCGAACCCCGAGGACCCCGGCACGGCTACGACGGCCGCACTGCCGGACCTGGTAGCGAATCCGAGGACGATCTTCCTGACGGGTACCGCCTATACCGAACAGGATCTAGCCGCCGACGCCGACCTGGTGCGCCAGGGACCGATGTTGGGGCCGTACATCGGTAACGGACTGAGCGCCTACGACCGGGCATGGATGCGGATCGATAAGGCGCGCTACACGCCTATCGAGCAGCTCTATGACTTGCAGTGGGCTATGCGCGGCACCTCCACCGTCGAGGAGATGATCAGGCAGCAGCAAGCGATGCTGCGCCTGCAGGCGGCGGGAATCTCATGGCTGGATCCGGCCGTCCGAGAGCATGTCGATGCCGTGAAAGACCTTCCGGTCTTGCTCGACCCAACTCAACCACCCAAGTACGCACCACCTGCGACCGAGCCTGTCGCCTCCGCACCAACCCCGTCCCGGCCGTTCAATATCAATCAATGGCAGGCTGATATCTCGAACAGCGTCTACGGCGCGGTCGACGACATGTTCGTCAACCCTGCTGTGGTGCTGTGGGAGTACGCGCGTGGGGAAGGTGGTCGTAGCGCTGCGGACGCCGCTCGGGCGGCCGCTGAACTCGGCTTCAATATCGTCACCACGATCCCTGGCCCCGACACTGCGATTGCCGCCGGCGGGGCTTGGTTCCTGCGTGGGATTCGACGGCTGGGTCCGGAAGCGCGTGCGCTGATCGAGGGCGCTGACAGCGCTGCCGACGCGGCCCGGGTGGGCAACCAGCTCCAGGCTGAACGCCTTGTCGATGAGGTCGACGCGTTCGTTGGACGCCAGCTACCCGGTCCCAGTGCGTCAAGCCCAGCACCGCCGCCCCGAACAAAACCACACAATCCCGCACGGCCGGTGTCTTCGAAACCACCAGCAGGCCCTGCGACAACCAGTGCTGGCCCGCGTCAGACTCAGTTCCCCGATTTGGGTCCCGTCAAATCCGTAACACCTGAGGATCCGCGAATACCGGCTCTGGGAGCGGTAATTCCACAGTTGCAACGGACTCCAGACCGATGGGCTCCGAACTTCGCCCGCAGCGGGTTCGAAACGATCAGGCAACTACCTCGGCAGCTCCGTCATAGAGTCGACAACTTTGCAGCATCGACGGCATCGTTCATGCAAGAGGTATTGGCGGCTTTCACACTGTCGCCCTTACCTGCCGGAATACCCAATAACCTTGCCCCGTCAGGTCTGATAGGGGCCACACGATTCAACATGGCCGCCTCATCTGGCAGTCGAATTGCTGGTCGAGGGTCTAGGCCCACGTCCTCACATGGTGCGCAGATGAGGAGGGCTGGGGCTACTGCAGGACCGGTGGAGTTTAATGTTCCGAGGTCCCTTAAGGGAAGCCTGACGAGGGAGCAAAGAGAACAGGCGCAGGAGTATGTTGATGCCGCCAATGAGGCGCTCAAAGCCGGCAAGCTGTCACCGACGGGGAGGGTACGTCCGTCGGATGATCCACAGTTGAAGATCGATAAGGAGAAGGCTGCTGATGCTGAGCGTCGTCGAGCGGAACTGGCGGGAGAACCTTATGGAGACAAGGCTGCAGCACATCTGCCGGATACCACTTGGGCGGGAAGCGCGCAACCACCGGGTGGCTGGGGGCGACACGATGTGACTATCAACGCAAGTCTGGGATCGCAGTCTGATAAGTATCCAGTCGGATACAAACCGACGGTATTCCGGCTTCATCCAGACTGGGGCTATACAATAAACTAGAGGTTCGGGATCGATATGGATAGGATTATTGATGAAGGAGCGCTTGACGTGGCCCGTGCTACTCGGTATGGCAATCAGTACTAAGGGAGAAATGGAACAACAAGGGAATTATCTTGGTGGTGTGACCTTGCCTCGTGAGAAGGCTGCTGAACTAGCAGTTGTAGATTTTGAGCGTAGCATCGGTGAAGTATTGCCGTCGTCGTATCGTTCCTTCTTGCTGCATGCAAACGGTTGGGAAGAATTCTTCTATACAATGGATCTGTTTGGCCTTCCGGAACTTCTAGGAAGAGGGAAGTGGCGTCATGCTTCATTTCTATTGCAAACATATTCCGACGAGGGCGATTTGTGTGATTCGGGTCTGGAAATTGACGGGCTGATTCCAGTTGCTGCGAATCAGGGGCGCGATCTCGTTGTCACGGTCCGCGAAGGGTGGCCCGGTGCAGGCGCGACTGTTTGGTTTGACGGAGGAGTAATCGGGAGATTTTCTGATTTTCAAGAGTTTTTCGAACATGTAGTCGATATGGAGCGGGCGTATCTTGCAAGAGGTTCCTCTAAACCATGATTCCCGTGGGCATTGCTCTTGCGGTAATCTCGCTGAGTCGACGTGCTGACCTTCAGTTTGTCGCCCGGGTTTTGACAGCCACCCTTCCAGTCTGCCCGGCAGCGGTTCCGAGAACTGCGGTGCTATGCGCTGAAGCGAACAAGGTGGTCGTCGAAGATGCGTCGGCGGCATAGTTGAAGAAGGGCGCTTTAAGATCCCTTCTTGCAGTCAGGCTCCATTTGCCCTGCCCTGCGGCAGTTCCGGGGACGGTGGTGTAGCGCGCCGCGCGTAGGTCGTCTCCGGCGTCGCGGTGATTACGTCCAGCTTTTCGACCAGCGACGGTGGTACCTGACTTCGGTCAGATTAGTGCGCAAGTCCGTCGGGTCCGTGGATTCTGCTGAGGATTTCGTGGAGGTCGGTTGGTAGCGGGTCGGCGGCGGTGAGGGTTTGGTTGCCGGCGCGGATCTCGATGGTGCGGTAGCGGCGTGTGGTTTGCACGAATTTCTTGATGCTCCAACCGGTTCGGGTCTCGATCCAGTGGGAGATCGCCAGGGCCGCGAACACGATCGTCAGGTGGGCTTCGATGGACTCGCGTTTGTGGTGATAGATCGGGCGGGCCTGCAAATCGTGCTTTGACATGTGGAAACTCTTCTCCACTCGCCAAAGGTGGTGATAGGAGTCGATCACGAAGTCCGCGCTGACCTCGGTCAAGTTGGTGGTGTAACCCTTGAGCCCGGCCAGGGCACGGGTCTTGGCTTCGAGGGTGCAGTCGATCGATTTGGTGGCGCCGGTGAGCTTGATGAACCGGTTGCGTTTGACCGCGACTTTGCCGTCGACGGCCTTCTGGGCCTTGGCGATCTGTTCGTCGATGCCGCGCGGGGTGCGCCGGGCGCGGTCGGCGCGGTACTGGTAGTAGATGACCCGGTCCGGGATCCCGCGCGCCTTCTCGGCATCGGTGGCGGGCCACGGCTGGGTGAACACATGCCGATCAGGAATCGCCATGTCCGGGTGCAGGTTTCGCCACTCGGTCACGACCTGCGGTTCGCGAGGGATGCGGCTGCCGAGGATGAACGACAACCCGGCCGCTTGCAGGGCCTTCTGGTTGGATTCGGAGATCATGCCGACGTCCGCGACGACGGTGACCTCGCTCAACCCGTAGGCGGTCTTGAACGCGTTGATCACCGGCAGCATCGTGGTGGTCTCGGCGCGGTTGCCCTCGAACGCCGACACCGTGAGCGGAACCCGGTCGCGTCGGTGAGCAAACCGATCGTGACCTGCGGTTCCAGGCGGCGTTCCTTGGAGAAACCGGATTCGCGGAAACCGTCGCCGACATCGGTCTCGAAATACAGGGTCGACACGTCATACAACACCAGCGACGCCGGACCGAGACCGGCGTGTTTCGCGCACGCCACCGAAAGCTTTCGTCGGAACGATTCTTTCGCGTACCTGGGCAGTCTTCGGGCCACCGTCGAATAGGACACGGTCGGGGTCCCGGTCTCGGCCAGTACCCGGGCGGCATCGGCTTTGCTGGTCGGCTCGATGACCCTGGCCAGCACCAGATCCCGGAACACCGCATCGCCGGTGACCGCCGCGAACCCCAGCACCTCGAACACGTGACACAACCCATCCCACAGATGACCCGCCCGGGAACTCACGATTTCCACAGTGCCACTGGGCAATTCAGCGGCTCGGTCACCGATATTGAGGTCGAGCACGCCCTGGCCGCCGGCCAGCCGCCGCGCGGCGGCGGCCCACAGCGCTTCGAGCTCGGTGTCGTCGTGGGCGGACCCGACATGCTCGATCTCCCGCGCACCGCGCCGCGACGACCACACGATCTGCACTGCGGTCGCCCCCGAAGCGGTCCTCACCGTCCGCACGTAGGCCACCCGCCCAGCCTACGAACAGGCCACCCCGAAGAACGCAGATGGCGCCGTTCATACCTACGCCGACTAGGCGCGTCGTTGTCACCGCAAGCACCGGACGATCTGAACCAGAAAATTGCCACGCCGGATCGCAGCCCCGAGTTAAACCTGGCTAAGGCTGCTGGTGAGCACGATCCTGTCAACGAAAACAGAAAATACGAAAATGCGGCTGAGCTAACGATGGAAGCTGAAACATCAGCTTCGGTCAGCCGTGGCGATGGCGGATACAGTGAATCTGGCGGTTCGGATGGCTACGCTAATTCTGGAGGTTTTGATGGTTTTGGCGGATCGAGTGGGTTTTCCAGAGATAGCGGTCAAGGCCGAGAGGTCGGGAATGTAGAAGCTGAGGAAGAGGTACCGAAGGATCCGCTGGACGGCGCGGTCAGCCACGGAAAGAACTCTCTTGCTCACATGCGCAAGCACGCTCAGCATATTCGGACGGCGGCGCGCGCGGACGGAGTCGAGATACCGAGCGGAGCGGGTAAACCAGAGACTCAGGAGGCTATTAAGAAGTACATCCAATATGTGGTAGACAACCCACACAGGGTTGGTGTTGGAAGGTACATGTCCGTCGAGGATGCGATATGGTCTCAGCGCGGTGATCTGATCATCGTTCGCAAATCGGACGGAGAATGGATCACTGCGCTTAGCGAGAAGAGCGGTGGAGCTGCAGGAGGTGCGCCATGGAAGAATCCAAATCCGGCGAGTTGACATCGATAAGTTGGCGTATGTTGGGCACCGCTGTGGTTGGCCTTAGCCGACTAGCGGTGGTATCGACGGAAGGACTTATTCCATTGATGAGTACAATAATACTGGAAACGGAAAAGGGATTCGTTACCTTCTCGTACTCGCAAGAAGGTTTCGATGTTCGAGGTCCGGAACGGTATGAGGAAATTCGATGGAATGTGGAACCTGGGCTGATTATGGGGCGCCATGGTGTAGCTGAAGAATGGCTAAGTTTGACGCCTTTGGAAGACCATGTTGAAGTTCCTGAACTGCCTTTCTTGGTTGACGCAGTAACTGGCTGGTTCGGGATTGGGGGGTTTCGAGACACTTTCGCCATTATTCTCAGAAGTGGATCTCAAGCTCTTGTTGCAATGACAACTGATGAGTTCGATATTTATGTTTCAAACTCCCAAGCGGCGCGTGCTAGGGCTGAGCTAGTGGCTAAGAATATGGGATTGACATTCGTCGAAGAGGAACATCGATTGTGACCGCGTGCGGGGCTTGGCCTTTCATTATAGTGAACGGCTGGTCGGCCGCGTGCAGGCAATGCTCACGCGTCGGGATGGTGAGTGGCTGATCAAGGGGGTTGTGCCGCGAAATGGTCGAAGGCTATGAAATCTCGGAGTCTGAAGCTACTGACCGTGTCAACGAGAGGTTTATCAGTCTAGAGTCCATTGGCGAGAACTTCATCTATCATGAACCTGAATCCTATTGGGTAAGAGATATATTATTCGGTCACGATGTCTGGTGGAAGGACAACGAGTCTTTTTCGATGGTGAAGGCCGTGCCCGCGATCAGTCACGACGTGGTCCACGCCGCCGGAGAACCGACAAACTCCACGCCGACAAGGCCATACGACGCAGCCGAATCACGTCGATGGCTGCGCGCCCGCGGGATCGCGGTCCGGATCGTCCGCAATCGTATCGAAACCTCCGACAGGCTCGGTCGCCACCGTTGGGTGATCGAACCGACCTTCTCCTGGTTGACCGGCTACCTCGGCTACCACCGACTCAACATCCGCTACGACCGCAAAGCCTCGCACTTCATCGCCTTCCTCACCCTCGCTGCGGCATTCGATAACGAATCAGGACAGGTATTCAATAGAGTGCTTACCCGCGATATCAAGAAGGCTGCGAGAGGGTTACCGTGGTGAATGGCTCTGGTTTTGATTCGCAAGATGCATCCGAGATTGTCTTCTCTGTAGGTGAGTTGATTCTTTTGGGTGTGACCGAGAAAGATGAAGAATGGTGCGGGTTGGCGGTTGCGGTGACGATGCATCGCCAGAAATCAATGTTTGGCTACGCCTACTTTGAAGATGGAAGCTGGAGTGCGGATCTGGAGTTGAGTATCGAGATTCTTGATCGGGTAGCCGAATTGAAATCGGTGATGTCATCGCAGGATGGCAAGGACTGGAAGGTGTGCCTTTTTCAGATTGAACGGTCGGAAATGAAAATGAATGTGGAGTTCGAATACAAAGACGCTGATCGATGGAGGATAACTCCTCGTAATTTTAACCGAATGATAGAGCGGCTTCGTCCTCAATGACTTCATGTTCCGAAGTCCCTTAAGGGAAACCTGACGAGGGAGCAAAGAGAACAGGCGCAGGAGTATGTTGATGCAGCGAATGAGGCCCTCAAAGCCGGTAAGCCAGTTCCGAGGGTCGATATCTCCGATCCGCGTCTGATGCGGCCATTGACAGAGCGCAACATCTCTGGCGAAAAGTACTTCGTGGACAAGAATGGAGTTCCGCACAAGGTTGGTACGAGGGGTGATAATCCGGATGCCGAAATTGCTTTCCGCCATCTGAATGGCCAGTTGAGACGAGATGGTGAGCTCTATAACGGCACAGGTTCGGGTAGTCGATATTACTTCCAGGCGGACCTAGATATTATAGTTCCTGCAGGCACAATCTCTCAGTTGGGAATTCCTAAAGCGGTTATTGCAGATACAGTAACAGGAACCACCGCCGACATGATAAGGGTGACGTGGAATGATGGAAAAATAGTAGACGTGCGGTCGGTAGATGCTACTGGATCTCCGGTATTTGGGCCGCTGGGTGATATTTTGAGAACGATCAACAACAAGATGTCCTTCACTGACAAATTTCAGACGCAGGAAGTGGTGTTTGTTGCCGCATCCGAGGCGCAAGCGAGAATGGTATTCGAGCAGTTCGAAGGTAATCCGAATATTCGTGTCATACATCCAGCCTCGGGATTTGATAGGATTGGTAACAGGTAACGTTTGGTTCTGAACGTGATGGTGGTATCCGCTATGAGTGCAACAATTCGGGCGCACAGTGGGTGCGGGAGCGAACTGATAAGGAATCTGAAGTAGTGAGTAGGTTTGCCGAAGTTATCATCTTGGCGCGTGGAGCCGAGGATGTAATGGATGGCCTTACCCAGCCCGATGATTCGAGGCCATGGCATCAATCTTTCATTGCAATCGACGATGCTACCTTCTCTGGTGCGGGATTCGAATACGGGTCAAGCGAGTGCTATATGTGGATCGTTCAGTTCTACAGAAACAACTGGCATGAGCTGTTGGCGCATCTCGAAGCGCTGCCATGGCCTCGGCCCGAGACTGTTCAGATCCTCGTGCACGACGAGAATGACGACTGCTTCGGACTATGGATGATGTACGATGGAAAATTGGCCGAGGTGCCGCTCCCGAGAACCCGTCGTGACGCGTACTACAGTTCCGTTACTGGTGTATTGATCCGAGAGGATCGAGACGTGCGGCAAGAATAATATCGATCTTGAGTGCCCAAGTGAAACGGTTTTGCTTTGAGGTGATACCAGCGACTTTCATTTCTGCCGCCGATTCTCGAGATGTGTGATTACCAGTGCGGCTTTGGCTATGTCGCCGATGCGTCCGGGGCTGACGGTGATGTGCTGCAGGATGCGGTGATGTGCTGCAGGATGCGCCAGCGCTGGGTGAGCAGGGCGAATCCGCGTTCGCCGAGGGCGCGGACCCCGCGCAGCAGGCTGTTGTAGGCGCGGTTATCGATTGCGAGAGTGGAGTTCGGTGGGCATTTGATCGGGGGGTGGATGCCGATGCCGGCGCCTTCGTAGCCGGCGTCGGCCGGGCCAGTGGCGGCCGCCCGAACTTCGGGTCGTAGACGATCATGTCGGCGAAGTCGTAGCCGAGCCGAGTGGCCAGTGTGCGGATCTGGCTCTCGTCGTGGAACCGGGCAATTCCGGATACATCGGTTCGCAGGTGCCCGATTGCCGCTGGCCTGTACTGTATCTCGGCTCCTCGCTGTGCGCTGTGGTCCGCATGGCGGCTCTCCAAGTAGACGCCGGGCTGACCGTCGGTCGGGTCATCGTCGTAGGCGTTGATCTCGAGCACACCACCGGGGAACTCTCCGAGCCGGATCCGCCTCGTCATATTGCTCCCCTCGTCCATTGGTGACCGCCGACCGAGGACGAGCGCCTGCGTCGGCTTGGTGTCATGTGGACCCACGGTAAGACCGCCTGGCGGACACTTGAACTGCGCCGAGGACGCCTGCACGGACATTCCAGAACCACTGAAACGTCCCGCGTGTGTCCACTATGGTTTCGGTATGAGTCAGCGTCTCGAATCGGCGATGCTGCGAGCACAATTGGACTCCGCGGGGCTCGCAGCCGCTGTGGGTGTCGATGTGAAGACGGTCAACCGGTGGTTGGGCGGACGGGTGCCGCATCGACGGACTTGCCTCGAAGTGCGAGGGTGTTGAACGAATCCGAGTACACGTTGTGGCCTCAGAGTCGGACGGACCTCGGGGTTGGGGCGCCAGCCACGGCTGAGGTGCTCGGCGCGTATGCGCATCGGGCCGACATTCCCAATGATCTCTGGACGTCACTGTGCCCCTGTAGTCGAGCGGGATGCCTTGGAGCAGATGAACGGAACTCTGGCTGGGCGTATTCGTAACGCTTTGAGCATGCTGGGCGCGTTGGCTGACACCTCGGGGTGTGAGATCGGCTTGCACTCCGTGCATTTGTACAACTCAGTGTTCCGGTTCGATAACCAGATGATCGTCACGCCGTATCTCGTCCGTGCTCGCGGCTACCAGCACACAGCGCTGCACTTGAGGAAACTGTCGCCGCACGGCATGTTCTCGTCCTTCGCCGATCAGGTCGAGCAGATCTGGGGCAGCGTGGCCCCCTACAGTGAAGGGGTCGTTCATGGGCAAACGGCGTGACTACTACCGGGATCCGAACGCGCCGAAGCCTAACAGCTTGGTTCCGGGTGGTTCCGCATTGGTCGTTGATGATCGAGGTGCGATTCTGATGCAGCGCCGCAGCGACTCCGGAAACTGGTCGCCTCCGGGTGGGGTGATGGATATCGGAGAAACGCTCGAGCAGTGCGTGATTCGGGAGACGAAAGAAGAAACCGGACTCGATATCGAGATCACCGGCCTACTGGGGATCTATACGGATCCTGAGCATGTCATCGAGTATGCCGACGGTGAGATTCGCCAAGAGTTCAATATCACGTACTACGGTCGCGTGTCCGGAGGTCGGATAGCGGTCAGCAATGAATCCACAGAGGTTCGATTCGTTCGGCCGGACGAACTGGAGAGACTGCCGGTACATGAAACTGTCAGACTGCGGCTGCAACATCACTCTGAAAAGAGAGCCGACCCATACCTCGGGTGTTGCATAGCGCGGTCAACAGATTGGGGAGGGACCATGAACGGTTTTGGACTGCGACCGGTCTCTGGGACCCGGTAACGGATGTCTGACGTTCGTCTCCCGGGAACGCCACCTGGTTTCCGTTGGTATTGCGCCTGGCGGGAGCCTTGCGGAATCGGGATGCTGATCTTCAGCGTCGTGGCGCTGGTGTTGGCGGTCGTGCTTCCGGCGGTGGTGTTGAGGTCCGTCGAATCGAGTGCTGGCGGGCGGATCTGGTTGGCGGTGCTGGTTTTCGTGTCCTTCAGTCTGGTCGGCGGGGCCAGCTGGCGCTTGGCCAACCCACGGCACCCGTCCGTACATGCTGAATCCTCCGGTGAGAAGGGCGCTGTCACCCTCCGGCCGCCGCGAGGGCAGGTGGTGTTGGTGGGAAGCTTTTTGATGGCGGCTGTCGCCATGGTCTGGTGGGGTGTTTCCACTGAGGAGGCCGAGATCGCCGTCTCCGGCAGCATGGGGATTGTGCTCCTGCTCCCGGCTCTGGCGTTCCTGTGCTGGTACCAGAGGCGTTCGAGACTGGTGCTGTCTCCCAACGGTTTCCGGGTCATGACCCCTCACTGCGATTGGGAGTTTCGCTGGGAGGCGGTTACGGCGATCGGAGTCGGGGACGATGGCAAGAACGCGCCTGCTGTCACCATCCACTGTCCGTCCACCGCAATGGTGTCGCGTCGCTCGCTGTTTCCCGCCCCAGCGCGATGGCGGCCCCCTCCGCAATCGACGGATGGGCCATGGAAGATCGTTCCCGCTATGTGGGGAGCGGCACCGAACTCTCTGATATCGACGTTGATTCACCTGCGTAGCCATTGCGCTCGAAACCCATTGCACCGAGAAGAACTCGTTGCGATGCTCACTGTGCCACCGCTACATGCTCGGATACGGACGAGCCGAGCGGACCGCACGAACGGGACTGTGCCGTCTGAGTTCCGCTTCATGCGCGACAGCTGACTATGGCGCATGCTGAACGCGCCTGCGTGTGGGTGCTGCTGTTATGTAGCGCAAGCCGATGAGCAGTAGTGCCATGCCGAGAGCGCCGAAGAAGAGTCGTAGGTAGAAGAGGCTGAGGAAGCCTGCGTCGAGTAGGGCGTGGTTGGGGTGCTGGGGGTCGTAGCGGACAGTGACGGCGTCGCCGTGTGTGTGGGGGGCCCCGAGACGTCACGGAGACTCCGCCTTCGATGCGGATGCGCTTGCCGCTTGTCGTGGTGAATTCGACCAGTAGGGACTTGCCGCTTCGGCTCGCGTTGCCTGCGAAGCCGACCACGGTTCCCTGTGCGGTGGACGATTCGGCGAGGAACAGTGCGCGGTTTCCGGCGGAAGCGGCGGCGAGTGCTATGAGGATCGTGCCGGCGAGTGTGCATAACAGTGTGAGGACTCTGTGGCCGGTTGTGGATTGCTGCACGGCGGCACTTTCTGGGCGTGATGCGGGTGCCGTGTCGGTGCGGCGGGGTGGTGGGCTTGACGCTACTGTCCCGGGTGACCGTGTGGAAGTCGCCTGGAGGGAGAGGTTTGTGTCGGTTTCTCGTCGGCGGTTTCTTGCTGCGTCTGCTGTTGGTACCGCTGTTGGGGCGCTGGGGGTTTCGGTGGCTCGGGCCGGGGAGCCCGGGGTGGTCGGGGTGGGGGATGCTGAGTATGGGCGGTTGGTCGGGCGGGGGTATAACCGGCGGTTCAGCGCTCGGCCGGAGAAGATTTTCGTGCCTACCAGCGCTGAGGAGGTGCGGGTTGCGGTAGAACGGGCCGTCAGCGAGGGGTTGCGGGTGGCCGTGCGGTCGGGTGGGCATGGGTTCGAGGACTTTGTGGATAACCCTGGGACGCAGGGGATTATCGACATGGGGCGGGTGCGGGATGTTTATTGGGATGAAGAGCATCTGGCGTTTTCGGTGGGTGCCGGTGCTGATTTGGGGGAGGTCTACGGGCGGTTGCTCGGGGGCTGGGGTGTGACGGTGCCCGCGGGGATCTGTCAGGGGGTCGGGGCCGGTGGGCATATTGCCGGGGGTGGGTATGGGCCGTTGTCTCGGCGGTTGGGGCTGGTGTCGGATCATCTGTACGGGGTTGAGGTTGTCACCGTGGATTCGGGTGGGCGGGCCTCCGTTACCGTGGCGACTCGGGACGGGGCACACAGCGACCTGTGGTGGGCTCATACCGGGGGGGGCGGCGGGAATTTCGGGGTGGTGACGCGATACTTGTTGCGGTCGGCGGATGCCGATGGGGGAGATGCCAGGCGGGCGTTGCCGATGACTCCGGGGTGCATGGTTACCACGCGGCTGGTGTTGCCGGTGGCGACGGAGGAATCGTTCGTTCGCTTCGTGGGGAACTATCTCGCCTTCTTCGCCGAACACAGCCAGCCGGGGGATCGGTTCGCGGGGCTGTACGCTCCGCTGCATCTGAAGCCGGGGCTGGTGGGGTCGGATGTGCTGGTATTGCTCGATGGGGATCGGGCCGACGCCGGGACGATGTTCGACGAGTTCGTGGCGGCGTTGTCGGCGGGGGTGCTGCCGTGGCCGGTGGTGTTGCCGGTGACGCGGGCCTCGTACGCGGACACGCTGGCGAACACCTATTACGCCAAGGGGATGCCCGGATTTCGGGTGAAGGCGCGGTCGGGGTATCTGCGGCGGGCCTACTCGGAGGAGCAGTTGCGGGTGCTGTACCGGTATCTCAGTGATGTGCGGTATCTCGGGGAATCGCAGGTGGAATTCCTGCCGGTCGGTGGGGCCATCAATGCGGTGGCGGCGGATGCGACGGCTACCCCGGCGCGGGACTCGTTCATGAAAATGCTGATTCACGCCGCGTGGCGCTCGCCAGGGGATGATGAGCGGTTCGTCGCGTGGGCGCGGGAGATGTATCGGGATCTGTACGCGGATACCGGTGGGGTGCCGGTGCGGGATGCGGCCAACGGGGGTGCGTACATCAACTATCCGGATACGGATCTGGCGGATCCGCACTGGAACACGTCGGGGGTGCCCTGGTACACGCTCTACTACGGCGACAACTACGAGCGGCTGCGGCGGATCAAGGCCGAGTGGGATCCGAATACGATGTTCCGGCACGGTCTTTCGCTGGACCGGCCCGCCTGACGAAGCGGAACGGCGCGAATCAGGTCAGCGCCAGCACCCGGCACGGGCCGCCGGTGCCGCCCGCGTGTTTGGGTGCGCCGATGACGACGGTCGCGCCGGACACCGGCACCCGGGCCAGGTTCGCGAGCATTTCGACGCCGTAGCGTCCCGCACCGAGAAGGGCTGTGTGCGCGCCGAATTCGCGGCTCGCGCCGGGATCCAAGCTCAAGGTGTCGACGCCAGCGCCGACTATGGAACGCTCGGTCACCAGGAATTCCGCTGCGGCGGTGTCGAATCCGGGCGCGTGCGGGCGGCCTTCGGCATCCAGGTTCAGGAACGCGCCCGGGGAGGTGAGCCGCTGCTCCCAGCCGGAGTGCATCGCGACGAAGGCGCGGTCGGGAATGCGGCCGCGACGCGACTCCCATTCCTCGATATCGGAAATGGTGAGCACCGCATCGGGATCGGTCGACGCCTTCGACTCGATATCGACGACCACCAGGGGAGCTACCAGATCATCGGCCTGGATTCGGTCGACGGACACCGCGTCCCGCATCCGGTGCAGGGGAGCGTCGATATGGGTGCCCGTATGTTCCCAGTAGGCCAGCGCGTTCTGACCGAATCCGCCGTGGTCGTGCCATGCCACCGGCACCGAGATGAACGGAGGATTTCCGGGCCAGACGGGGAGTTCCGGCGTCAGCACATGCGTCAGGTCGACCACCTGCCCCGAGGAATTCGGCTCCGCTCGAGCGGAGCCGATCGAGGAAACCGCGGCCAGCGCTCCCGCACTCGCGGCACCGAGCCAGGCGCGCCTGCTGAGCCGAGGGCTGTCGGCCGCGGTATGGGCGGCGCGGACAATCCGCGGTGAGCACATACGTCCTTCTCTCCGGCGGGTGGAACATTCGCTACGCACCATTGCACTTCCGCCGGACCGTTATTCGCCAGATCGAGCAAATGAGATCTTCGTCATACCGGCGCGGTGCGAGTTGGCGTGAATGTCCATTTGCGGTGCAGGGCAGAGCGTTTCGGCGGATGTACTCGACCGATCGGTCTTCCCGGCATTGAACTGGAACAGGTTTGAACTTGTCGGACCCTTCGGATAGAAGTTGGACGTTCAATTCAAACCGAGGCATTTCGCGCTCGGAGTCGGGGAGAAACGGGGTTAGGACATGGTCCGTCGGGCTTTCAAGAATGCCGGTCGCAAGGCTGTTATCGGGGCGGTCGCGGTGAGCGCGATTTTCGCCGGAGCCGGGGTGGCGTCGGCTGAGACGGCTGTGCCGGAGCCGGCTGCGGTGCAGCAGATTTCGGGTGGAATTCCGCTCGAGATCGCCACCGATCCGAATGCGCAGAACTCCGATCCGCTGGCCAATGGCGCGGCCGCCGGTGCGGCCGCCGGTGCCGTGGGTTCGGCCGCGACGAATGCCGCCGCCTGCCTGCTGGTGCCCGGTGCGGGCAGCGTCGCCGCGCCCGCCTGTGCGCTCGCCGGCGCGGTGCACGGTGCGATGACCGGCACCATTATCGGTCTGCTGGTGGGCGCGGTGTCGCCGCAGTCGGTGCCGCAGGTGCTGCCCTGATCGAATGAAATCCGGCGTGCCTGACGAGGTGCGGTCGGAACAGAGCGTGGAATCCGCTCCCGCCTGACGAGGCGGCGGCGGATCGAAACAGAGCCCGGAATCGGCGAACGATTCCGGGCTCTTTCGCGTTCGGGCCTTCTCGTGTTCCAGGTGGTCGAATGTCAGGAACGGCGCGCGAAACGGCCCGCCTCGGCCTGATCCCGGGGCTTGACGATGATCTGGTCCAGATTCACATGCGGCGGGCGTGACGCCACGAACCCGACGATTTCCGCGATGTCCTGGGCGACAAGGGGATCGATGCCGCGATAGACCCCCGCCGCCCGTTCCTCATCACCATCGAAGCGCACCAGGGAGAACTCGGTTTCCACCGCGCCCGGCGCGATTTCGGTGAGCCGGACCGGCTGACCGAGCAGTTCGCCGCGCAAAGTGCGGTGCAATACCGCCTGCGCGTGCTTGGCCGAGGTGTAGCCGGAACCATTGTCGTAAGCCTGGAACGCCGCCACCGAGGTAATGGTGACGATCAGGCCGTCACCCGAGGCGATGAGTTTCGGCAGCAGCGCCTTCGTCATGCGCAGCGTGCCGAGCACATTCGTTTCCCACATCCAGCGCCAGTCGTCGAGATCCGCGTCCGCGACGGTCGCCAAACCCTTCGCGCCACCGGCATTGTTGACCAGCACATCCACGGATTCGACCGCCTCGGTGAAGGCGCGTACCGATTCCTCGTCGGTGACGTCCAGGGGCAGGGCGGTGCCGCCGATCTCCGCGGCCAGTTTCTCCAGTCGGTCTACTCGGCGGGCGCCCACGTACACGTGGTACCCCTGCTTGGCGAGTTCGCGGGCGGTGGCCTCGCCGATGCCCGAGCTGGCTCCGGTGACGACTGCGGTGCGAGTGCTGCTCATGGTGCGAGCTTATGCCGCTCGCACGCGGAACGTTCCGGTCGGTAGCTCCACGCGGAAAGGTTTAGCCTGACGGGTATGGCGATTCGTGAAGTGGTGAGCGCGGACGGGACGACCATCGTGTACCGGGCGGAGGGGCCGGACGACGCGCGGCCGCTGGTGCTGCTGCACGGATGGGCCGGAAACCTGCGGTGCTGGGGGCGCGCCGGCGAACTGCTCGCGCAGCGGTACCGGGTGATCGCCGTGGACCTGCGCGGCCACGGCTACTCCGGCGCGCCGGAGAGCGGCTACGACAATCCGAAGAACTGGGCCGCCGACGTGGCCGCGGTGCTCGCGGGCGAGGGCATCGAGCGGGACGCGGTGCTGCTCGGCTGGTCCTACGGCGGCATCGTGCAGACCGATTACGTCGCCACCTACGGCACCGCCGCCGTCTCGGGCCTGATCTACAGCGGTTCCCTGGCCGGAATCGGTCGCGGCGTCCCGGGAGCCGAACCCGGCCCGGCCATGCAGAAGGCCATCCCGGACGTGTTCGAGGACAGTGCCGGGCGCGCCATGCGCGGCTTCGCCGCCTTCGGCAATGCCAACACCGGACCCGGCCGGGACAAGGGCGAGGACGCGCAGCGCCTGTTCGGCGGCAGCCTCGCGACCCTGCCGCGGGTCCGCAAGGCCCTGTTCTACCGCACCACCGACAACACCGATGCCCTGCGTACCCTCGACATCCCGGTCTTCGTCATGCACGGCACCGCCGATCCAGTGGTTCCGGTGGAGAGCGGCCGCTATATCGCGGAGACCGCCCCGAACGTGCGCACCTCCTACTGGGACGACGCGCAGCACGGGTTGTTCGTGGAGGATCCGGAGCGGTTTGCCGCCGAGGTCACCGAGTTCGTCGAAGGTCTCGCGTAGGCGATTTCGGTCAACCACCCTTCTCGAATTACCTTGTGACCCCGGTCACTTGGTGGGGTAACTCATGTACGACCCCGCCTCCCGCGCGTGCACACTGGGTGAGTGGTGAGTCAACGTAGCGACCTACGGCCGAATCGGATTGCCGTCCTGTCGGTGCATACCTCGCCACTCGCCCAACCCGGCACCGGTGATGCCGGGGGCATGAACGTCTACGTCCTGCAAACCGCCATCGAGCTGGCCAAACGCGGTACCGAGGTGGAGATCTTCACCCGCGCCACCTCCTCCAACGACGAACCGGTGGTCGAGGCCGCACCGGGGGTGCTGGTGCGCCATGTGGTCGCAGGACCGTTCGAGGGGCTCGACAAGCACGACCTGCCCACACAGCTGTGCCCGTTCGCGGCCGAGGTGCTGCGGACCGAGGCGCGGCACCAGCCCGGGCACTACGACCTGATCCACTCGCACTACTGGCTGTCGGGCCAGGTCGGCTGGCTGACGCGGGACCGCTGGCGGGTGCCCCTGGTGCACACCGCGCACACCCTCGCCGCCGTGAAGAACCTGCACCTGGCCGAGGGCGACTGCCCGGAACCAGCCGCCCGGGAGATCGGCGAGAAACAGATCGTCGCCGAGGCCGACCGCCTGGTCGCCAACACCGGCGCGGAAGCCCGCGAACTCGTCCAGCTCTACGGCGCGGAACCCGAGCGCATCGACGTGGTGCTGCCGGGCGCGGACCTCACCCGCTACCGGCCCGGCGACCGCACCGCCGCCCGCATCGAACTCGGCTTGCCGCTCGACGAGCGCATCGTCGCCTTCGTCGGCCGCATCCAGCCGCTCAAGGCCCCCGACGTGCTGGTGCGCGCCGCCGCCCGCGTCCTCGCCGACGATCCGGCGACCCCGCTGCGCGTCCTGATCGTGGGCGGGCCCTCCGGCACCGGCCTGGAACGCCCGGACGCCCTCATCGACCTGGCGGCCGACCTGGGCATCGCCGACCGCGTCACCTTCCTGCCGCCGCAGCCCCCGCACCGGCTCGTGCAGGTGTATCGGGCCGCCGATCTGGTGGCCGTCCCCAGCTACAACGAATCGTTCGGCCTGGTCGCCATCGAAGCGCAGGCCAGCGGCACCCCGGTACTCGCCGCCGAGGTGGGCGGCCTGGGCACCGCCGTGCGCGACGGCGTCTCCGGTCTGCTCGTCCCCGGCCACCGCACCGACGACTGGGCCGCCGCCCTGCGCTCCCTGCTCGACGCCCCCGCCCGCCTGCGCGAGATGGGCGCGGCAGCGGTCGAGCACGCCGCCAACTTCTCCTGGGCGCACACCGCCGACGGTCTGCTGAACAGTTACTCAGCCGCCCTGGCCGGATTCCGCGACACCCGTACGCGCAGGAGTACGGTGGCGACGGAGAGCAATCAGGCCAGATCGCGGGCGCTGTGGCGGCGCCGGATGGGAGCAGTTCGTCGATGAGCGACCCGAACCTGCCGACCGCGCAGCTGACCGATACCGCGCTCGCCACGGCCCGGCTCATCGACGACACCCTGCGCGATCGCGAGATCGAATACTCACGCGAGCGCGAGGACATGTTCGTCGCGGTGCTGCCGGGCGAACGCAAGCTCAAGACCAATGTCATCGTCACCGTCGGCAATCACGGCGTGCGGATGGAGACCTTCGTCTGCCGCAAGCCGGACGAAAACCACGAGGGCGTCTACAAATTCATGCTGCGGCGCAATCGTCGCCTCTACGGCGTGGCCTACACCCTCGACAATCTGGGCGATATCTACCTGGTCGGCCGGATGGCCACGCATGCCGTCACCCCCGACGAGCTCGACCGCTGGTTCGGGCAGATCCTCGAGGCCGTCGACGCCGACTTCAATGTGCTGCTCGAACTGGGCTTCGCGGAATCCATTCGGCGGGAATGGAAATGGCGCGTCTCGCGCGGGGAGTCGCTGAAGAACCTGCGCGCCTTCGAACATCTCGTCGACACCGATCAGTCCTGAACCGTAGGGTCGCCGACCATGGTGATGCTGGCGCTGGATATCGGCGCGACGAAATTCGCTGCCGGAACGGTCGATTCGGATGGGGCTGTACAGGATGTGCGGCGGATTCCGGTACCGCGCGCCGAGGTGTGGGACGCCTGTCGGGACCTGTTGACGAGCGTGGCCGGGGCTGCCGAGGTGACCGCCGTCGGCATCGGCGCGGCCGGACCCGTGGATGTGCGCACCGGCACCACCGGCCCGCTCAATATCCCCGAATGGGTGCACGGGTTCGAACTCGAGCAGGCCGTCCGGAAGTTGTTCCCGGACGCCATTATCCGTTTCGCCATCGACGGCGTCTGCCTGGTGCTGGCCGAACAGCGGTTCGGTGCGGCGCGCGGCATCCCGAACGTGCTGGCACTGACCGTCTCCTCCGGGATCGGCGGCGGCGTCATCAGCAATGGCCGAGTCGTGTTCGGCCGCACCGGAAACGCCGGGCACATCGGCCACATCATCGTGCCGGGCAGTGACGAGCCGTGTGCCTGCGGCGGTTTCGGCTGCGTGGAGGCCGTGGCCAGCGGGCCGTCCTCGGTGCGGTGGGCGCGCCGCCAGGGCTGGACCGGCAGTACCGGCATCGAACTGTCCACCGCCGCGCGGGCGGGCGACGAGATCGCCATCGCCGCACTGCATCGCGCGGGCACCGCACTGGGGGTCGCCATCTCCTCCGCCGCCGCGCTGCTCGACACCGATCTGGTGGTCGTGGGCGGCGGTTTCGCGCAATCCGGCGAACACCTCTGGCGGCCGCTGCGGGACACCGCCGCCGCCCACGCCCGCCTCACCTTCACCCGCGGTCTGCACGTACTGCCCTCGGAACTCACCGATCAGGCCACTCTCGCGGGCGCGGGCCTGCTCGCCTACGACGCCGCCGAGGACGCCCCGGGCAACTGCCTGTCGTTCTGACCGGGGAGCTCCCAGGGTCTCGATTGCGAACGAATCCGCACGTGGGAGGATGGCCCCATGACGTACACCCTGGTACTGCTGCGCCACGGCGAGAGCGAATGGAATGCCCTGAATCTGTTCACCGGCTGGGTGGACGTGCGCCTGACCGACAAGGGTGTGGCCGAGGGCAAGCGCGCCGGTGAACTGCTGGCCGAGCAGGGCATCCTGCCGGATGTCGTCTACACCTCGCTGCTGCGGCGCGCCATCTCCACCGCCAACAACGCCCTGGACGCCTGCGACCGGCACTGGATTCCGGTCATCCGCGACTGGCGGCTCAACGAGCGCCACTACGGTGCGTTGCAGGGCAAGAACAAGGCGGAGATCAAGGAGCAGTACGGCAACGAGCAGTTCATGCTCTGGCGTCGCAGCTACGACACCCCGCCGCCGCCCATCGAGCCGGGCAGCGAGTACAGCCAGGACGGCGATCCGCGCTACGACGGCATCGAGGTGCCGCTGACCGAATGCCTGAAGGATGTCGTGGCGCGCATGGTGCCCTACTGGGAGGACACCATTTCGAAGGACCTCGTCGCCGGTAAGACGGTTCTGGTCGCCGCGCACGGCAATTCGCTGCGTGCCCTGGTGAAGCATCTGGACGGCATCTCCGACGAGGACATCGCGGGGCTGAACATTCCCACCGGCATTCCGCTCAAGTACGAACTGGACGAGAATCTGCGTCCGGTCGGCCCGGCCGTGTACCTGGATCCGGAGGCCGCGGCCGCCGGTGCCGCCGCGGTGGCGAACCAGGGTGCGAAGTAGGACGGTTCGGCTGGCCATCGCTGCCGGATTTCGACGCGTTGTGACCGAATTATTCGGTCGCAACGCGTTTTTCGTTGCCCGAGGTATTGTGAAACGCTATTGGTGCAGGTCAGGGGCAAGTGAGGGCATGTGGCGTAAATCTCACTACGTCGGCGTAGGGTATTTGCGCCTCGACCTCGGGAATCTATAAACCGCAGAAATTCCCGTTTTATCGAGTAACCGTAACCGGGGTTTGCAACTTACTTGTCGGTAGATAAACTGCCTCGCGTTCGACCCACGTCGAGAGGTAGATCACGTTCAATGAAGCACGCGCTACGGGCCGCGGTGGCAGCGGTCGCCACCGCGGTCCTGGTTCCTCTTACCGGGATCCCCGCCGCCGCGGCTCCCACACCCTCCGGTCCGGACGGCGGAGCCGCCGGAGCCGCCTGGACCGCGCAACACGATGCGGGACAGCAGTATCCGAACGTCTTCATCGAATGGGACGTGCCCATCACGATGAGCGACGGCACCGTCCTCAAGGGCAATGTCTACCGCCCGGCCGATGCCTCGGGGCGGCCCATCGACGAGCCGACGCCAACCGTCGTCAACCTGACGCCCTACACCAAGCTGGTGTCGAACCTCGGTGATCACGCCGCGTCCATTCCGGGCTTGTCCGACGCCCTGCTCGGCTTCTTCCGGCAGATCAATCTGTCCGGCACCCCGATCTCCGGACTCGGCGACCTGATCAATGCCGCGGGCAACGGCCAGATCCGCAACTTCACCGTGGACCGCCAGCTCATCAAGTCCGGCTACTCGCAGGTCGTCGTGGACGTGCGCGGAACCGGCTTCTCCCAGGGTGAATGGGATATGCTGCGCGATCGCGAGCAGCAGGACACCGTCGAGGTCATCGACTGGGCGTCCAAGCAGCCGTGGTCCAACGGCCGCATCGGCATGAACGGCATCTCCTACTCGGGCATCAACCAGGTGCAGGCCGCGGAGAAGCGGCCGCCCGCGCTCCAGGCGATCTTCCCCATCGTGCCCGGCAGCGACCTCGTCGACGATGTGCTCGCCCCCGGCGGCGGCTTCGGCTTCAACTTCATTCCGCTGTGGCTGTCGGCCATCAACGGCCTCAAGTGGGTGCCGGACCTGGCCTCGATCGCCAACGGGCGCTTCGACGAACAGTGGCTGCGGGACCGGATCAACGACCCGTTCACCTACCTGGACGTGCTGATCTCCGCCTACACCAGCCAGCGCATGGAGGATCTCGACCCGCGCGTGGTGACCATGCTCGACGACACCACTCCGGAACGTCGTGCGTGGCTGGGCAATCCGAGCAACATCCAGGTGCCGACCTTCGTCTACGGCGGCTGGCACGACCTGTTCACCTACTCGGAATCCAAGATCTACAACGAGATTCCGCTGCCGCCGGGCCAGAAGCAGCTGATGATGGGCAACACCTACCACATCACCTCCGGTGCGGAGACCTCCCGTCCGGGACAGCCGCCGCGTCTGGACGTGCTGCAGCGCGCCTGGTTCGACAAGTGGCTCAAGGGCATCGACAACGGCATCGACGCCTACGGTCCGGTGACCCTCAAGCAGCAGGGCGGCGGCTGGATCACCCAGGGCGGCTTCGGCGAATCCGCACCCGCCGAGCAGCGGGCCGAACATCGGCGCATGTACCTGTCGTCGCAGATCAGCGGTACCGCCAACAGTGTCCACGACGGTTCGCTCACCGGCGGCCCCAACGGCGACACCGCACGCCTGACCGTGTCCCCGGGGCTGACCACCATCTGCTCCAACGACGCCGCGCAGGCCACCGCGGGCTTCCTGTCCATCATCGACGGCTGCGCCAAGGACTCCCGAATCGCGGAGACCAACGCGCTGACCTTCACCAGCGCGCCGGTGCTCGAGGCCACCACCATCTCGGGTCCGATCGCCCTGCATCTGAACACGGTGCAGGATTCGGTCGACGGCTACTGGACGGTCACCGTCAACGACGTCGCCCCCGACGGCACCTCCGCGGTGCTGACCTCGGGCCAGCTCATGGCCTCGCTGCGGCAGGTCGACGAATCCCGCAGCAGCCGTTCGGCCAATGGCGACTACACCGATCCGCGTGCCTACACCTCGCTCAGCAAGCGGGAACTGGCGGTGCCCGGCGAGGTGACCACCCTCGATATCGCGCTCTCGGCCACCGAGGCGGTGCTTCAGCCCGGACACCGGCTGCGCGTCTCCGTCTTCGCGGCCAACTTCCCGAAGGGCCTGCCGATTCTGCCGATGCTCATCGACACCGGCCTGCTGCCGCAGCATGTGCAGCTGGACCCGAATCGTCCGAGCTTCGTCAATATTCCGGTCCGCGGAAACTCCGGTTGGTGATTCGCGCCGACCGGGTGTGAAAGATCCGGGTGTGCACAATGGGGTGCGCACCCGGATTGCTTTGTGCTGTTTCACGAAACCGACCGAAATCTTCTCCGTCTCAGACGGCCTGGCTTAGCATCGGTTCGTGCTCAAGTACGCAACAGCGATTCTGGCTGCCCTGGCACTGCTTCCGTTCACCTCGCCCGCCGCCGCGGCGGCACCCACCGCCACTGGCCCGGACGGTGGCGCGGCGGGTGCGGCCTGGGCGCAGGCCGAGGATGGACCGCAGCGGTACCCGAACGTCTACATCGAATGGGATGTGCCCATCACGATGAGCGACGGCACCGTGCTGAAGGCCAACGTCTACCACCCGGCCGACGCCTCCGGGCAGCCCATCGCCGAGCCGACGCCGACCATCGTGAACTTCACGCCGTACACGAAACTCGGCTCGATGATCGCGGATTCGGCCTTCTCCATTCCGGGGCTCTCCGATCTGATCGTGGAACTGGCGCGCGGCATCGACCTCACGGGCACCCCCTTCTCCGGACTCACCGACCTCACCAAGGCGCTCGGCGGCGGACTGATCCGCACCTTAACCGTGGACCGCGACCTGATCAGGTCCGGGTACACGCAGGTCGTCGTGGACGTGCGCGGAACCGGCTTCTCCCAGGGGATCTGGGATCTGCTCGGGCCGCGCGAACAGCAGGACACCGTCGAAACCATCGACTGGGCCTCGAAACAGCCGTGGTCCACCGGGGATATCGGCATGACCGGCGTCAGCTACTCCGGGCTCAATCAGTTGCAGGCCGCGGCCGAGAACCCGCCCGCACTGAAAGCCATCTTCCCGGTGGTGCCGTCGCGCAATCCTTTCCGCGATCTCGTGGCCCCCGGCGGCGCGGTCGGCGTCGCGTTCATGCCGATGTGGCTGGCGGGGGTGAACGGCGGCAAGCTGGTGCCGGACCTGACGGCGCTGGCGCAGGGGCGCTTCGACATGAAGTGGCTGGCCGATCGGCTGGCCGATCCGTTCACCTTCGTGGACGCACTGTTGGAGGTGTTCCTCCAGCCCGATATCGACGCACTGAGCCCGAAGATCCGGCAACTGCTGGACAGCGGCAGTCCCATGCGGCAGGCGTGGGAGACCGACCCGGAAGCCATCACCGTGCCCACCTTCATCACCGGCGGCTGGCACGATGTCTTCGTCGCCTCGCAGGCCGACGTGTACCGGCGAATCCCATTGCCGCCCGGGCAGAAACAACTGCTCTCCGGGGACGGCTACCACATCTCCAACGGCAACGAGTCCGGCCTGCCGGGGCTGCCGCCGCGCATGGACGTGCTGCAGCGCGCGTGGTTCGACAAGTGGCTCAAGGGCATCGACAACGGCATCGAATCGTTCGGGCCGGTGACGGTCAAGCAGCAGGGCGGTGGCTGGGTCAGTCTGCCGTCCTTCCCGCGGCCCGGCGTGGAGTACCGGCGTATGTATCTCGCGGCCCCGCCCAGCGGCACCGGCGGACACAGCGTGCACGACGGTTCGCTGTTCACCGCGCCGCACCAGAGCGTCGACACCCTCACCGTCGCACCGGGTCTCACCGGCCTGTGCTCACGGGACGCGGCGCAGCAGCTGGTCGGCATCCCGTCCATCATCGACGCCTGCGGCAAGGACTCCCGCATCTGGGAGTCCAACGGCCTCACCTTCACCAGCGCTCCGGTGGCCGAGACAACCACCATCTCCGGTCCGATCGCGGTGCGGCTGCGGACCGTGCACGACGCCGCCGACGGCTACTGGACCGTCACCGTCAACGATGTCGCTCCGGACGGCCGCTCGACCACGCTGTCGACCGGCCAGCTCGTCGCCTCGCTGCGGCAGCTGGACGAATCCCGCAGCACGCGACTGCCGAGCGGTGACTACACCGACCCGGTACCCGACCTCTCGCTCGACACCCGGCAGCCGACGCAACCGGGCGTCCCGGTGACACTCGACATCTCGGTGGCGGGCGTCGAGGCCGTACTCCAGCCGGGGCATCGGCTGCGGGTGGACGTCTACGCGGGCAACTTCCCGAAGGGCCTGCCGCCCACCGCCATCACCGCCGATACCGAACTACGCCCGCAGCACCTGCTGCTCGACCCGTCGGAGCCGAGCTTCGTGAACATTCCGGTGCGGGGCAATCCCGGCTGGTAGGCGCGGAAACCCGGAAGGCGATCGCAGTCCTACGCGGGCGGTGGCACCCTGGAACGGGTGGCACCGATCGCGTCGCGGCGTTCGGTGGCCGCGGCGGGGCGTGTCGCGCTCGTGCATCGCCAGGACGACACGGTTCGAGCATTCGGGTCGGAGGTGATTTCGACGACTGAGCATGTCGCTTAGCTGTGCCCGATATGTCGGACCTGCCGTGATCTGAAACGTACGGACCGGCTGGTATGGGCGCGATTTCGGACCATCGCACCGTTCCCCAACACTGTGTGAACGGTGGGCTAACGTGTGCCAAAGTGCCCGTGACCTGCGCGAAACTTAGTGCACCCGGGGTCTGGGCACCTATTGGCGACCGTACGATTCACAGTGTGAGCGTTCCACAGGCCGTGCTGTTGGCAGTCCTCGCGGCCGTCGTCGGACTGGCCGTGGGCGGACTGCTCATTCCGTATGTGAACGCGCGGCAGGCCCGCCGCGCCGCCGACGAATCCGGCCTCACCATGTCGCAGGTGCTCGACCTGATCGTGCTCGCCTCCGAGAGCGGTATCGCCGTCGTCGACCAATATCGCGATGTCGTGCTGGTCAACCCCCGTGCCGAGGAACTCGGCGTGGTGCGCGACCGGCTGCTCGACGACCGCGCCTGGATGGCCGTGCAGGAGGTGCTCGGCACCGGGCACGACGTCGACTTCGACATCACCGCCAAACACCCCATGCCCGGCCGCGGCCGCCTCGCGGTGCGCGGCGTCGCCCGGCCGCTGTCGCAGGAGAACCCCAACTTCGTGGTCCTCTTCGCCGACGACGACTCCGAACAGGCGCGCATGGAGGCCACCCGCCGCGACTTCGTGGCAAATGTCTCGCACGAACTCAAGACCCCCGTCGGGGCCATGAGCCTGCTGGCCGAGGCGCTGCTGGAATCGGCCGACGATCCCGACTCGGTGCGGCACTTCGGGGAACGACTGCACGGCGAGGCCCGGCGCATGGGCAAGATGGTCACCGAACTCATCGCGCTGTCGCGGCTGCAGGGCGCGGAGAAGCTGCCCGAACTCGAGGCGGTCTCCGTGGACACCATCGTCGGCCAGGCCATCGAGCGCTCCCGCACCGCCGCCGAGGCCGCCGGCATCACCGTGAGCACCGACCGCGACAGCGAACTCGAGGTGCTCGGCGACCAGACCCTGCTCATCACGGCCCTGTCCAACCTGGTGGAGAACGCCATCGCCTACTCGCCGCGCGGCTCGCACGTGTCGGTGAGCAGGTCACTGCGCGGCGGCTACGTGAACATCGCCGTCACCGACCGCGGCATCGGCATCGCCAAGGAAGACCAGGAGCGGGTCTTCGAGCGGTTCTTCCGCGCCGACAAGGCACGCTCGCGCGCCACCGGGGGAACCGGGCTCGGGCTGGCTATCGTCAAGCACGTGGCCGCCAACCACAACGGTGAGATCACCCTGTGGAGCAAACAGGGCACCGGCTCGACGTTCACGCTGCGGATACCGGTCCACCCGGCCGATCCCGCGCCGAACGAGAAGAAGACGTCCGCCGGGGCTCCGGCGGGGAAGAAGGAAACCGGCCCGCGCCCCGCCGGGCGGGCCAGAACAAACGGTGTGGAGGCAACCCGATGACGAGAGTGCTGATCGTCGAGGACGAGGAGTCGCTGGCCGATCCGCTCGCGTTCCTGCTGCGCAAGGAGGGGTTCGAAGTCGCCGTGGTCGGCGACGGGCCGGCCGCACTGGCCGAATACGACCGCTCCGGCGCCGACATCGTGCTGCTCGACCTCATGCTCCCCGGCATGAGCGGCACCGACGTGTGCAAGCAGCTGCGGATTCGCGGCAGCGTGCCCGTCATCATGGTGACGGCGCGCGACAGCGAGATCGACAAGGTGGTCGGCCTGGAACTCGGCGCCGACGACTACGTGACCAAGCCGTACTCCTCGCGCGAACTCATCGCCCGCATCCGCGCCGTGCTGCGCCGCGGCGTCGGCGACGAACCCGACAACGGCACCGAGACCAGCGTGCTGGAGGCCGGTCCCGTCCGCATGGACGTCGACCGCCACACCGTGCAGGTCAACGGCAAACCGGTCACCCTGCCGCTCAAGGAGTTCGACCTGCTCGAATACCTGCTGCGCAACTCCGGCCGTGTACTCACCCGCGGCCAGCTCATCGACCGTGTCTGGGGCGCCGACTACGTCGGCGACACCAAAACCCTCGACGTCCACGTCAAGCGCCTGCGCTCCAAGATCGAAGCCGACCCCGCCAAACCGGAACACCTGGTCACCGTGCGCGGCCTCGGCTACAAACTGGAGGCTTAGCAGCGGAACCACCGCGCCCGCTCCGCAAGCCGGAGCGGGCCAAGGGAAGCGCCGCTGCGTTGCTCGACCCTGGACGGCGCGAGACGGCCTCCCCGTCGACACAGTCGTGCCCGCCGCTGCGCACGCAGAGCCGTGTGTCGTCGATCGCGACCCACCATCGAGACGACTTCGTCCGCCGTATGAACGGAACAGGTGTACCCCGTGCGGTCGACTGGTCATACGCCCCACCACCAATCGATACACGGGATGCCGGGCGCGTGCGTCGAATCATCGGCAGGCGTGGTCGAGATCGAGAAGTACTCCGATACCGTCGCGCCGTCGACCGCATACCGTGGCACGGCCGCCGCCCAATCGATATTGCCGCGGATGACGTGTTCGAGATCTCGAACGTACTGGCGGGTACCGGAACTGAACGTTCGGGTGGTCGCGCCCACGGCGAGGAACCGGCACATGATGCGATCGCGCAGCGCGATCGCGTCGGCCACCCCCGCTGTGAGGTCGCACCGCCGCCCCGTTGTCATGACGCCGACAATGTTCTGGCGGTCCGATTCTCGATTCGCCGCGGTCTTCGCGTACGAGTGCAGGTCGTTGTCCAATGCGGCGATGAGCCGGGCCATCTCCGAGAGCGCCCGAATCTTCGGGTGCGCGTGCTCGGCATCGGGGACCTCATAGCCGCTGACGAGTTCGGTTGTCGCGGTGACGACCTCGCCCGCAGCGTTATCGAGACGGATCGCCAGGAAGCGATCGATGTCGAGTTCCTCGGTGGCGCCGATCTGCGCCGCGACTCCGAACAGCCACGCGCGATGCGCGGCTACCCAGCGTCGATGTTGGGCGGGCGTGACCACGGCGGCGAACCGCGCGGAGATATTCGCGACGGCCGCCACCAGCGGATCACCGCTCACCGGTGGTGATTCGGGCGTCTCCACCATCCGCAGCAGCCGGTGCGCGTAGCGGACGAAGGCGGCCAGGTCGGTGGCGAGCTCTCCTTGGTCGCTGCGATCGTCGAAGGCGAATCCCCAGTAGTCCCAATCGGCGGCGATCTGCAGCCGCTCGGTGATCCCGTTCGGCGAGACACGGGCGGCGAACTCCGCCGATTTGGTGCCCCGCAGTTTGCGGCTGTCGCCGAAGTAGTCGTACTCGGCCAGCCATCGCATGGACCGCAGCTCGAGGATATCAGCGTGCGGATGGACAGCCGGCGCGATCGGGCAGAAGACGGCGATGGGTGGCAGCATGCGGCTGCGATCCGCCGCGTTCGCTCGACCGAACTGCGACATGCCGTTGTTCGTCACCGCATGCGCTCCGTAACTGCGATGTGGAACCGCCTCGGTCGCAACGCCATCGCGACGGCGGGGCGGAGCGGTTCGTCGGAGCACGGGCGCAGCTGCCAGCGGCGCACGATTGTCGCCAGTGCCAGCGTCGCCTCCGTCAGCGCGAATTGCTCACCCGCGCACCGCCGCGGCCCAGCTCCGAAGGGCACATAGGACGTCGGCGCAGCCCCGATGACCCAGCGATCTGGATCGAATCGCCCCGCATCGCGGTACTCGCCGTCCAGCCGATGCAGCAGGTAGGGGCTGTAGATCACCGATGTGCCTTCGGCCAGAAAGTACTCGCCGAGCTGAGAATCGGCCGTCACCACCCGCGTGAACAACCACCCCGGGGGATAAAGCCGCAGAGTCTCGGCGAGCACGCGGCGGGTCAGGTCCAATGCCGCGATATGTTCGTGGCGTGCCAACCCCTCCGGTAGCACCCGATCTGTTTCGGTCTGCATTGCGGCCAAGGTTTCCGGGTGCGTGGCCAGCAGGTACAAGGCCCATGAGAGTGTGCTCGCCGTTGTTTCCGAGCCGGCGATGAAGAGAGCTGTCAGTTGCTCGTACATCGTGCTGTCGCTCGGGGTCGCACCCTCCGCGCGATCGTGTTCGGCGAGCAGGGCTGACAGGAGATCGTCGAACTCCGTGCTCGAATTGCGGCGCGAGCCGACGACCTGGTCGACGAGTCGGCGCAGACTCGCTCGCGCGGCTCGATAGCGCAGATTGGCGGGCGTCGGGAGCCCGCGCAGCCGCCGGGGCAGCACGAGCTGCCGATAGAGACCGTCGACGATGACGGTCACATCCGTGAGGGCTTGGTCGAGGGCCGCGGGAGAGATGCTCACCGAGAACATCGCCGCCAGGAACCCGCGCGTGGTCAGTCGCATCATCTCGGAAGCGACCTCGATCTTCGATTGCCCGTGCCAGCGAGCGGTTACCGCATCGACTTCCCGCGTCATCTCCGTCGCGTACAACGGGAGCCGATGGGCGTGGAAAGGACCCTGGATGCGTCGTCGCTGCTGCCGATGGGCGCTGTGCGGCGCCGTGATCACGCTGTTGCCGATGGTGTCCCGGGCCACATCGAACAGCGGACCGCCCTTGTCGAAGGTCCGATCGTTGCGCAGCACCTGACGCGTCAGACCGGGATCGCAGACGACGACCACCCGATACGGACCCAATCGAATTCGGACCAGGTCGCTGCCCAGCGCGGGCAAGGACGCCAGGAAATGCCACGGTTCGCGCAACAGCGCGACGCTGTGGCCGAGTATCGGCAGGCTCCCCGGCGCGGTCGGGATCGAGGTTGAAGCGGGTGACGCGGTAGAGCCCATCGAACAAGTCCCTGTCCAGCGATTGACGAGATCCACTCCGGGGCCGGGGGCCATCCGAGAGGGACTGCTGTCGCAGCACATGACATGGTTCGCGGATAGGTAGGGCCGCCGCATCGGTAGATCACACGCAGTCGGTTTCCACAATCCGCTGCGGAGCGAGGTGGCGTTCGATGGTGCCGTCGCCGATCCGGTGCAGTGCGCGGCTGTCCGCGCATGCGGTGCGGTCGTCGCGTGGGCTGCGCCGTATACCTCGCGCCCCCGTAGGGCCAGCGAAGCGGGCGCGGCGCACGGGCAGCCGGGGG
>NZ_JASCXP010000018.1:0-35269 GCF_030010695.1 Nocardia sp. CC201C | reverse complement strand
CCCCACCCCCGCCCCGGGGCGGGCCCGGCCGGTCCCCGAGGTGCGCTGGACGGTGCTGGGCCGCATGGTGGTCGCCTGGGTGCTGACGCTGCCCATGGCGGGCATCGTCGGCGCGGTGTGCTGGGCGATCCTGCACGGCATCGGCGACACCGCGGGCACGCTGGTGGTATTCGGACTGCTCATCGCCACGGCCGCCTACATCTGGCTGCGTTCGCGGCGTACGGCCGTCGGCTCGCACAATGTCAACGACGAGTGGCAGGGCACCACCGCGCCGCACGGCACCACGGCACCACACGACACCACCGCACCACACGACACCACCGCACCACATGGCACCAGCGCGCCACAGAGCACCGCCACGCCGCGGCACACCACCACACCGCAGGACCCCCGGCCGGGGATCGGCGCAGGGGCTGGTGCGGTCGGTCGGCTGAACGCCGCCACCCCCGGCCCGACCGCCGAATCCGGTCCGGCGCAGTCCGAGACCACCGCCAACCGAACCGGGTAGGAGTCGCGAATGCACACCTTGCTGTCGAATCTCACCGACCTCGGCCAGGTCACGCTGGCCGCTGTCATCTTCGGTGCGGGACTGCCCGCCGTCTTCGCCTTCGGCATCCGCTTCCGGGCCCGGGTCGACGATGGCGCCGACGGTGGTTCCCGGGCGGTCGCGCAGGCCGTCTCCAGCCTCTGCTTCGCCGTCGTGCTGATCGCGGTGGTGGTCGGTGTGCTGTTCATCGCCAAGGGCTTTCTGGCCTCGCGGCTCGGCATCCACCTGTTCGGCGCGTGACGCCGCCGCGAAGAGAGGTACAGCCGTGAACTCCCCCGAACAGCCACAGGAATCCCAGCCCGCGGAGCACACCGCGCGACCGGAGCACACCGATCTGCTGGAGGCCGCGCGCACGTCGCTGCGCCAGTCCGGTTCGATCCTGCGCAAGGTGCTCGACTGGCTCAAAGCCGGGTACCCGCAAGGGGTCCCGCAGGACGACTACGTGGCCCTGCTCGCCGTGCTGCACCGGCGGCTCACCGACTACGAGGTGCGCATCGTGGTCGAGGAACTGGTGCGCGAACGCCGGGCTACCGACGAGATCGACCAGGACGAGATCGCCGACGCCATCGCCCGAGTTGCCAAGGAGCAACCGGGCGAGGACGATATCGCTCGGGTGGCCTCCCGGCTGGCAGCGGGCGGATGGCCGCTGGCGACACCGACGTCCGATTGACCGACGACCACCATCGACCACGGACGCGGACCCACAGTCGCGCGTCCACCCCGAGACATGACACGATCGCGAACGTGAGCAGCACCCTGCGGACCCTCCCCATGCCCACCGGCGCCGCGGTGGGAGAAGTACTGCCGCATCTGCGGGAGGCCCTGGAGGGCAGTGGCCCGGCGTGGCTCCCCATACCCACCGCCGATCGCCGCGAGGCGCACCGGCTGAGCAGTGCCCTGCGCCCCGGCGAGCCGATCGAGGACGATGTGGCGCTGGTCGTCACCACCTCCGGCACCACCGGAATCCCCAAGGGGGCCATGCTGTCCGCGGCCGCGCTGCGCGCCAGCGGTGAGGCCACCCACGAGCGGCTGGGCGGGCCCGGACAGTGGCTGCTCGCGCTGCCCACCCATCACATCGCCGGTATCCAGGTGCTGCTGCGCAGCATTCTCGCCGGGACCGAACCGGTCGTGCTGGACGTCTCCGACGGCTTTCTCCCCGAGGGATTGGCGAGTGCGGTGGCGGGCATGCGGGGGCCGCGCCGCTACACCTCGCTGGTGCCCACGCAGCTCATCAAGGCCCTCGACGAACCCGTGGGCACCGAGGCGCTGGCGCGGTTCGACGCCGTCCTGGTGGGCGGTGCGGCCACGCCCGCACCGGTGCTGGAACGGGCGCGGGCGGCGGGCATCAACGTGGTGCGCACCTACGGGATGAGCGAGACCTGCGGCGGCTGCGTCTACGAGGGCGTCCCGCTCGACGGAACCGAGATCCGCATCGAGGACGGGCGCGTCATGTTGGGCGGCACCACCCTGGCCAACGGCTATCGCGGGCTGCCGGACCACCCGGCCTTCGCCGAACCCGGCTGGTTCCGCACCGAGGACGCGGGCACCTACGAGAACGGCGTGCTGACCATTTCCGGCCGCCTGGACGAGGCCATCATGACCGGTGGCCTGCTGGTGATCCCGCAGGTCGTGGAGGCGGTGCTGGCCACGCATCCGACGGTCGGCGAATGCGTGGTACTCGGCCTGCCCGACGAGCGGCTGGGTCAGCGGGTGGCGGTGGCCGTCGTCCCGGCGGTCGGCGCGACCCCGCCCACGCTGGACGAATTGCGCGAGCACGTGATGAAGGAGTTGGACGCCATCGCCGCGCCGCGGGAACTGGCGGTACTCGACGATCTGCCGCTGCGCGGTCCGGGCAAGCCGGACCGGGTGAAACTGCGCGAACATCTCCTCGCCGACTCCACACATTGACCACATCGCACCCGTAACGTCCCGCTGGTGCGGGATGTCTGGGTGCAGTGGGGACATGTTCTGGTGGCGTGGGCGATCGCGGTGCCGATCACGGTTGCCGGAGCGGCGGTGCTGCGCCGCTGGCGACTGCGCCGGGGCAGCCCGCGCGCGGAGGCGTTGCGGCATACGGTGTCCGAGGCCGCGATCGTGCTGGGCACGCTGCCCTGGATCTGGATGATCCTCACCCCCGTCGACGGGGAGGCGGCGGTACTGCTGGTGCCGCTGCGGGATCTGGTGCAGACGCTGAGCGATACGCCGACCCGGGCGGTCGTGCAGATCGTCCCGAACCTGATCGTGTTCCTGCCGCTGGGTTTCTTTCTGCCGCTGCGGGTGCCGCGCCTGGCGAACGTGTGGACCATGGTGGCACTCGGCGCGGTCCTCTCGGCATCGTTGGAGTTCGCGCAGTACGCGTTCCGGCTCGGTCGGTTCTCGTCGGTGGACGATGTGCTCATGAACGCCGCCGGTGCGGGCATCGGCGCATTGCTGTCGGCCGCGTACGCGAAGCGGCCTGCGAGGGCCGTCGCCGATCCCGGGTGAGCCGCGCGGACGTGTCGGATTCGCGCGGTTGCTGGCACCGCACCGCTTACGCTGATCTTCATGGCCGATTTCGAACTCGCGCGGCAGACCGTGATCGCGGCCGAACCGTCACGGATACACGCGCTCATCGACGATCTGCACCAGTGGCAGCAGTGGTCGCCCTGGGAGGGTCTGGACCCCGATCTGGAGCGTGTCTACTCCGGCGCCGATCGCGGCCCGGGCGCGAGGTACGACTGGAAGGGCAACCGGAAGGCCGGGCAGGGCGCGATGGAGATCACCGCGAGCACCGCCGACCGGGTCGAGCTCAGCTTGGAGTTCGAGAAGCCGTGGAAGGCCACCAATCAGGTCACCTTCGAGTTGCGGCCGGTCGACGGCGGCACCGAGGTCACCTGGCGGATGACCGGTCAGCGCACCCGCATGATGACCATGCTCGGCAAGCTCATGGACAAGCTGATCGGCAAGGACTTCGAGAAGGGGCTCGCCCGGCTCAAGGCTGCCGCCGAATCCTGAACCCGGCCTGGGTGGGGGCGGGACGCCGCGCCCGCACCCAGCGACGACGTTCGTCCCGTCAACACAGCGAACCGACCGCGCGGTGCGGATCCTCCCGATGCGCAGCCCCGGCACCGCGCATTAGGCTGCCGATCATGGCAACAGCTGGACAGTGGATCGAGGGCGCTCGGCCGCGCACGCTTCCGAATGCGATCGCGCCGGTCCTGGTGGGCACGGGGGCGGCGGCCTCGATCGGTGGGGCGGTGTGGTGGAAAGCGGTACTGTGCCTGCTGCTTTCACTGTCGCTCATCATCGGGGTGAACTACGCCAACGACTACTCCGACGGGATTCGGGGCACCGACGACGAGCGGGTGGGCCCGCTGCGGCTGGTCGGTTCGAAGCTGGCGAGCGCGGCGGCGGTGCGCAATGCCGCCATCGCCTGCCTGGCGCTGGGCGCGGTGATCGGTCTGGTGCTGGTGGCCACCACCGCCTGGTGGCTGATCCTGGTGGGCGCGGCCTGCCTGGCGGGCGCCTGGTTCTACACCGGGGGCCGGAACCCCTACGGCTACAGCGGTTTCGGTGAGATCGCGGTCTTCGTGTTCTTCGGTTTGGTGGCGGTGCTGGGCACCCAGTTCGTGCAGGCCGAGCGGGTCGACTGGGCGGGCCTGGTCGGCGCCGTCGCGGTGGGTGCGTTCTCCAGTGCGGTGCTGGTCACCAACAATCTGCGCGATATCCCCACCGACACGGTCTCCGGCAAGCTCACCCTGGCCGTCCGGCTCGGCGACACCCGCACCCGCACACTGCATATCGTGTTGATGGCGGTACCGTTCCTGGCCAGTCTGGCCCTGGTGGCCCGCACCCCCTTCGCGCTGGCGGGGCTGCTCGCCCTCCCGCTGGCCGTCCGCGCCAATGCTCCGGTGCGCTCCGGGCAGGGCGGACCCGGTCTGATTCCCGCGCTGCGCGACACCGGCCTCGCCCTGCTCGTCTGGTCTCTGCTCACGGCGATCGCGCTCACCGTCGCCTGACGCGGCGCTCAGTCCCCGCGCAACGACAACGCCCCGGCCACGGCCGGGGCGTTCGTCTCGTACCGGGACGGCTCAGTCCCCATCCGGCACCAGGATGCCGAGCACCCAGTTCACCAGCGTGATGATGATGCCGCCGAGCACCGCCGCCCAGAATCCCTCGACATGCAGCTGGTAGTCGGTGTACCCCGTGAGCCACGAGGTCAGCCACAGCATCAGGGCATTGATCACCAGCAGGAACAGACCCAGCGTCAGGATCACCAGTGGTAGCGACAGCAGCTTCACGATCGGCTTCACGAAGGCGTTCACGATCGTGAAGACCACGGTGACCACCGCGAGCACCAGCAGCTTGCTGGAGGTGGTGTCCTCGGGGGCGATGATGTCGATGCCGGACACCCATTCGGCGGCCAGCCAGATGGCCACACCGGTGATGATCAGGCGGAGCAGGAGCGTCATGCAGCGATCGTAGGCCCGAAATGCCCGGCCGTCCGGTCACGCCGCGCGATCGAGCAGCGTGTGGGTCGCCCCGCGCAGCCGCGTCACTTCCTCGTCTCCGCCGATGAGGTCGCCCACCGTCGGGGTCGGATCACGCAGGATGCCGAGCAGGACGTGCCCGGCCTCGATGCGGTTGTCCTTGCGCGCGAGCGCCTCCCGCAGCGAGAGCTCGAGCGCCTTCTTGGCTTCCCGGGTGAAGGGGAGGTGGCCGAAGTTGCCCTTGCCGCGGCCGAACAGTCCCCGACGCTGTTGTTCCGGCGGCTCGGCGCGCTCGAGGGCGTCCTCGCCGAAGCTGGCTTCCAGACTCTCCCGCACCGCGTCCAGGTCGATGCCGATGGATTTCAGCGCGGCGGCGTCCTCCGCGCCGAGGGGCTCCCCACCCCGTTTGCGCGCCAGCGCTTCTCGCACCCCGGAAACGGTGAGCCCGGCCTCGCCGAGCATGTCCCGCAGCGCCTGGTCGGGGCAGTCGAGCAGCCCCAGCAGCAGGTGCTCGGGCCCAATGCTCGGCGCGCGCAGTTCCCGCGCCTCCTCCTGCGCCCCCACCACCGCGAATCTGGCTGCCTTGTCGAATCGTTCGAACATCAGCGGATCCCGCCTCTCCGGTTGTACTTCTGGTGGACCGCCTGCCGGCTCACTTCGAGCGCGTCCGCGATCGCCTGCCAGGACCAGCCCTGTCGCCGGGCATTGGCCACCTGGATGGCTTCGAGCCGCTCGAGCAGCCGACGCAGTGCCAGCACCGCGCGGAGTCCGACCTGCGGGTCGGGGCTCCCGGCGGCGGCCGCCAGAGTCGTTGCCTCACTCATGAACGTCAATTTACGTTGACACTCGCGTGACGTCAACAAAAATTGACATGCACGATGGAGGACCCCCGGGACACCCCATGCGGACATGCGTCCGATAGCGCTCGAAAGGCCCGAAACGTCAACGGGTGTTAACGAAAATTGCGACATCGGAGCACCGCCGCGACACCCGCGCAGCCCGCTACGACCGCCAACGCGACCGATACCGCAAATGCTCAGCTATCAGAAATGCGCTTGGTCACAACCCGCGAACAATGCTCCGCATAGCACGGAAAACGCTGTGCCGTGCGAAAACTAGGCAGACCACTGGCCGGTGGCCAGGAATTTGGTGAGCACGGCCTCCGGTTCGGCCAGGCTCAGACCCTGCCCGGCAACCCATTCGTCATTGAAATAGGTTCCGGCATAACGGTCTCCGCCATCACACAGCAGGGTCACCACACTGCCCGCGCGCCCCTGCGCCATCATCTCCGCGATCAGGGCGAACGCACCCCACAGATTGGTGCCGGTGGACCCGCCCACCCGACGCCCCAGGGCTCGGCTGGCGAAACGCGCCGCCGCGATGGACGCGGCATCGGGCACCTCGATCATGGTGTCCACCACCTGACCGATGAACGACGGCTCCACCCGCGGCCGCCCGATCCCCTCGATCCGCGAGGGCATTCCGGTCTGATAGCCCGCGTCGGCCATCTCGTAGCCACCGTAGAAGGCCGAGTTCTCCGGGTCGACCACCGCGAGCCGGGTGGCGTGCCGCCGGTACCGGATATAGCGGCCGATGGTGGCGCTGGTACCGCCGGTGCCCGCCCCCACCACGATCCACTCCGGCACCGGATGCGTCTCCAGTTCCAGCTGCTGGAAGATGGATTCGGCGATGTTGTTGTTGCCGCGCCAGTCGGTGGCCCGTTCGGCGTGGGTGAACTGGTCCATGTAGTGGCCGCCGCATTCGGCCGCCAGCCGCGCCGCCTCCGTATAGATGTCCGGCGCACGCTCGACGAAATGGCACCGGCCGCCCTGCGCCTCGATGAGCGCGACCTTCTCCCGCGAGGTCTTGGCGGGCACCACGGCCACGAAGTCCAGGCCCAGCAACTGGGCGAAGTACGCCTCACTGATCGCGGTCGAGCCGCTGGACGCCTCCACCACCGTGGTGCCCTCGGTGACCCAGCCGTTGCAGATCGCGTACAGGAACAGCGATCTCGCCAACCGGTGCTTGAGACTGCCGGTGATGTGGGTGGATTCGTCCTTGAGGTACAGCTGCACGCCCCAGTCGGCGGGCAGCGGGTAGCGCAACAGGTGGGTGTCGGCGCTGCGCTGGGTGTCGGCGTCGATCAGCCGCACGGCATTGTCGACCCAGTCGCGCGGGGTACTGCGCTCGCAGCGCTTCACGCGTCCTCACCCCGCAGGCGCGAGCGCAGCTGCTCACGGTCCCTACGGCGCTTGGCGTCGACGACGGCGATGTCCTGGTTCACCTTGGTGCGCAGCCCCTTGAACAGCGTCATGGACAGGGGCATGGCGATGAGCAGCGCGAACAGCGCGGCCACGATGAGCGGGACGTCCACGCCCACCAGCTGCGCCGCGCCGATGACGGCCGCGGTGAGCGCGACGACCAGGGCCAGCCGCGCCAGCGTGTAGAGGGCAAGATTGCGTGCCAGGCGGCGGCCCGCACCGTCGGGTCGGGAAGCGTCACTCACGGGCACCAGAGTATGCGACGGACATTCCGGCATTCGTCGCAACCCTCGAGGAACGATCGCTGGATATTCGCTACAGGGTCGTTATTCGTGACAGCGAACACAGTACGGATATCCGTTTTGTCTATTACTTCCCCTTTACCAAACTGAGACCGTTCGAACACCCGGGGGTGACAGTGCAACGATGTCGCTACTGATGAGGGATCTGTCGATACGGAAAGGTTTGCGAATGACTGCGTTCACCGCGGCGAGCCGCGTATTGGGTTCCGTCAACGGCCAGGACACACTGCTCACCCCTGGTCAGGTGGCTGCCCTGTTCCACGTAGATCCGAAGACCGTTACCCGCTGGGCCCACGCCGGTCGGCTCGGCTCGCTGCGGACTCCGGGCGGACATCGCCGGTTCCGCGAAGCAGAAGTCATGCAACTCCTGAGGTCGCTCACCACCGAGGCGACTCGCGGCTAGATCGTTTCCCGTTACCCGGTGCCGCGGGTACGCACACGGATTACCCTCGTTGGCAGGAGGTGAGCGACGTGACGTACCTGTTGGCACTCATTGCGGTGGTGGCCGTCGCGGTGCTGTGCTGGAAGGCTTTCGGCCCTCAGCGATCAACCGGCACCGGCCCGACATCCAGGCCACGCAACCGAGTGATCGGTCCCGACGACGATCCGGAATTTCTCTGGCGTCTGTCCCGTCAGCATCGGGACGGCGAACCCGGTTCCGCGGAGCACTGACACTCCCGGAACAGCAAGAGTCGGCCCGCCTCCCTCCGACGCCGACACCATGAATGGGAAATCCCCGCGGATGATCTTCATCCGCGGGGATTTTCTCGTGATCCGCGCGACGCCCCGACCGACGGTCAGCGCTCGCGCCGGTAAAGCCGCATGGTCACCGGACCGAATACGGCGACCAGCACGGCGCAGGTGAGAAACACCCAGCCGATCTCGGCACCGGCCGACTGGCCGTGCATCAGCCCGCGCACGGCGGTGACCAGCTGCGATACCGGGTTGACCGCGACGAACGACTCCAGCCAACCGGGCAGGGTGGCGGGGTCGACGAAGATGTTGCTGACGAAGCTCATCGGGAACGTCACCAGGATGGCCAGGAACATCACCGACTCCGGGGTGCGGGCCAGCAGCGCCAGACTCGTCCACACCCAGGACAGGCACCAGGCGAACAGCAGCACCAGCCCCATCCCGGCCAGCAGGCCGGGCAGCCCCGCGTCCGGCCGGAAGCCCAGCAGCACGCCGACGCTCACGATCACGGTGGCCGCCATGGCGTACCGGGTCAGATCCGCCAGCAGCGCGCCCACCAGCGGGGCGGGCTGCCAGATCGGCAGCGACCGGAACCGGTCGAACACGCCCTTGCCGATATCACCGTTGAGGGCGACCGCCGTCGACTGGGTGCTCATGATGACCGTCATGACCAGCAGGCCTGGCAGCACCGACTGCAGGTACTCCCGCACCGATCCGGCCAGCGCCCCGCCGAACAGGTAGGTGAACATGAACAGCATCATCAGCGGGAAGACGGTCACATCGGCGAGCTGATCCGGCACATGCTTGATGCGGAGCACCGCTCGCCACGCGAAGGCCAGGGCGGTGGCCAGGGGGCCGGGGCGGGGTGGACGCTGCCCGGACGACAGCGCCGCGCGCAGTGGATCGGAGGCGGGAGCCGGTGCGGTTGTGGTGGTGGTCATGCCGGAATCTCCTCGGGGGCTTCGGTTTTGGTGTGCTGACCGGTCAGGGCGAAGAACACTTCGTCAAGGCTGCTCTGTCCGACGCCGAAGTCACCGACCTCGATGCCGACGCGGGCGAGTTCGCTCAGGGCCGCACCGGCCCGTGCGGTGTCGGTGAGCCGGGCCGACAGCGCCGCCGGATCCTCCTCGCGGTGCACCGGCACCGCGAGCACCCGCTCCAGCAGCCGTTCGGCATCCGCGCGGCGGTCCGGATCTCGCAGCCGCACCCGCACCGCACCCGCGCCGACCGATTCCTTCAGCTGCGCGGTCGTGCCCTCGGCGATGATGCGGCCGTGGTCGATGACCGCGAGCCGGTCGGCCAGCCGGTCCGCCTCCTCGAGGTACTGGGTGGTCAGCAAAACCGTTGTGCCGTTGTCGGTCAGGGCTCGCACCACGTCCCACACCCGGCTGCGGCTGCGCGGGTCGAGTCCGGTGGTGGGTTCGTCGAGGAACAGCAGGGCCGGGGTGACCACGATGCTCGCGGCGATATCCAGGCGGCGGCGCATACCGCCGGAGTAGCGCTTGGCCTGTCGGTCGGCCGCGGCCTCGAGCCCGAAGGCGGACAACAGTTCCCGAGCCCGATCGGCGGCGGCGCGGCGGCCGTGGCCGAGCAGCCTGCCCATCATGACCAGGTTCTCCATCCCGGTGAGATCCTCGTCCACCGAGGCGTATTGGCCGGTGAGGCTGATTCGGGCGCGCACCTCGTCGGTATTGGCCACCAGGTCGTAGCCGAAGACGGTGGCCTGTCCCGCGGTGGGACGGACCAGGGTCGCGAGCATGCGGATGGTGGTGGTCTTGCCCGCACCGTTGGGGCCGAGGAATCCGTAGATCCCGCCCTCGGGGACGGTCAGGTCCACGCCGTCGACGGCGACCGTGTCGCCGAACTGCTTGCGCAGTCCTACGGCGTGAATGGCGTACTGGGCCATGGGTTTTCCCTTCTATCTCGGTTCGGCGGAGTCAGGACGCGATGGGCGAGCGGCGCAGGCGCAGCACTTCGTCCACGCCGAAGACCCGCAGCAGCACCCGTTCGGACTTCGACTGGAACCGCGCGACCGAGGCGGCCGGGACCAATTCGGGTTCGGTGACCCGGTAGGTGCCGCCCTCGTGCACCACCTCGGCGGCGCCCGCCGCGCGCAGATTCGCCAGCCAGTCCGGGCTGGGGCCGTAGGGCAGCGAGACGAGAAAGTCGTCGCCGGCCTCGATGATGCCGATCGGCGTCCGATAGGGCTTGCCGCTCTTGCGGCCGGTGTGCCGGATCAGCGCGGCGGACGCGCCCGGCTCCCCCGCGGTCCGCAGCACGCGCGGGTTCGTCACGCGGCGGTTGAAGCGGCGGACGGCCGCGACCGCGGGCCGGTAGCCCGAGCGCAGCGCCACCAGCACGAACAGCATCCAGAGCAGGGCCAGCCCTATCGGGGTGCCCGCGGCTATGACTATCCAGATCCACATGGTCACTTCCACTCTCTCTTACGTTGTAAGTCTTATGTCGTAAGGCTGGCATTACAACGTAAGGCTGTCAAGAGTGGGCAGCCTTACCGCGTACGGTAAATTGGAAATCGCTATGGCCACCGATCAACGCCCCCGGCTGAGCCGGGACCAGATACTCGACGCCGCCGTCGCCCGCGCCGACCGCGACGGCGTGGAGGCGGTCACCATGCGCAATGTCGCCACCGACCTCGGCGTCGAGGCGATGTCGCTCTACTACCACGTGGCGAACAAGGCCGAACTGCTCGATGGCATGGTCGAGGTGGTGCTGACCACCATCAACAAGGCGGTCGCCCACCTGGTCGCCGAATCCCCCGCCGACTGGAAACCCGTTCTGCGCGAACGCATCCTGATCGCCCGCCAGGTCCTGCTCCGTCACCCGTGGGCCCCCGCCGTGATCGGCACCCGCTCGATGATGACGCTCTCGGTGATCGACTACTTCGACGCCCTGGTCGGCATCCTGCGCACCGGCGGCTTCTCCTACGACCTCACCCACCACGCCATGCACGCCCTCGGCAGCCGCGCCCTCGGCTTCACCCAGGAACTCTTCGAACCCCCCACCGACCAAACCGACGACGAAGCCACCGCCACCCTGCAAGCCATGGCCGACCGCTTCCCCAATATCGCCGGCATGGTCACCGCCACCAGCCACGACCACACCGAACCCGGCCTCGGCTGGTGCGACGACCAGACCGAATTCGAATTCGGCCTGGACCTCATCCTCGACGGCCTGGAACGCCTGCGCGCGGCGTCCTGACCTCGATCGCACTCATCGACGGCGGCATTGCGCGCCATTAAATTTGAACGATGGTACAAATAGTACGTTGGTTCAACTAAGTCGGGAGTGCGCATGAGTACGGAATCACCGGCACCCGCCGGATGGCGGCAGTGGGCCGGACTGGCGGTGCTGGCGCTGCCGACCGCACTGCTCGGGCTCGACGTGACGGCGCTCTACCTCGTCGTTCCCAGCCTGGCCGCGGAACTGCGGCCGACCGCGACCGAGACGCTGTGGATCATGGACGCCTACGGCTTCCTCATCGCGCGCTTCCTGATCACCATGGGCACGCTGGGCGACCGCATCGGCCGCCGTCGGCTGCTGATGATCGGCATGACCGCGTTCGCCGCGGCGTCCGTGCTCGCGGCCACCGCACCCAGCGCCCTGTGGCTGATCGCGGCGCGTTCGCTGCTCGGCGTGGCCGGTGCGACCCTCATGCCGTCCACCCTGTCCCTGATCAGCACGATGTTCACCGATGCCAGGCAGCGGGCGATGGCGATCGGCGTGTGGGCCACCATGTTCGCGCTCGGTATGGCCGCGGGGCCGGTGGTGGGCGGCGTCCTCGTCGCTCACTTCTGGTGGGGTGCGGTGTTTCTGCTCGCAGTGCCGGTCAGTGCGGTGGTGTTGGCCGCCGCACCGGCGCTGCTGCCCGAATTCCGTTCCGCGACCGGGCGACTCGACCTGTGGAGCGTCGCACTGTCGCTGGCCGCCCTGCTGCCGATCATCTACGCGATCAAACACGCTGCGGCACATGGCATCGACCTCCAGGCAGGGGCCACCGCCGTGCTCGGGGCCGCCGCGACGGTCGCCTTCGTGCGGCGGCAGCTGCGCCTGCCCGAACCACTGCTCGACATCAGGCTTTTCGGCAGTCGATCCTTCGCCGCCGCCCTGGCCGTCCTGTTCGTCGGTCTCATCGGCTTCGGTGGGGTGATGTACCTGGTCACGCAGTACCTGCAATTCGTCGCGGGGCTCTCCCCGGCGATGGCCGGGCTGTGGATGGGGCCGCCCGCGCTGGCCATGCTGATCGGCGGAATCGGTGCGCCGCTACTGGCGCGACGCGTGTCGCCGGGGGTGGTCATGGCCGCCACGCTGGCGCTGTCGCTGATCGGCTACGGACTCCTGGCTCGCACCGGAACCGACGGAAAGGCGGCCGTGGTCCTCGGATTCGCGTTCGTCTATCTCGGACTCGGGGTCATCGCGGCACTGGGTACCGACATCGTCGTGGGGGCGGCGCCGCCGAGCGAATCCGGTTCGGCCGCGGCACTCTCGGAGACCGTCCAGGAACTCGGCATCGCGGCCGGAGTGGCGCTGCTGGGCAGTCCCACCACGGCCGTCTATCGGACCGCGATCGAGACCCCCGCGGGGTTGTCCCCGCATGCGGCCGAGCTGTATGCCGACAGTCTCGCGGGTGCCGACACCGTGGCGGATCAGTTGCCCGCCGGGGCGCTCCAGCAGGCGCGCGAGGCATTCACCAGTGGACTGGGGGTCACCGCGATCGCCGCCGGAACGGCGATCGCGTTCGCAGCGCTCATCTGCTACCGGACCCTGCGCCACATCCGGCCGATCGGCGCGGCCGAGCCCGCGCCGGAACCGATAGCCTCGCAACAGCGACGATGAGCGGTGAGAGGAGCGCGGTGACCCAGCCGGAAACGGTCGACGGCCGCAAGATACGCGGTGAACGCCGCCGTGCCCAGATCATCGAGGCGACGCTGACGGTCGTCAATCGCGACGGTGCGGCCGGGGTGACCCACCGCACCGTCGCCAAGGAGGCGGGCATCACCACCAGCCTCACCCTCTACTACTTCGCCACCCTGGACGACCTGCTCGTCGCGGCACTGACCAGCGTGACCGAGGCCTACACCCACCGCATCCGCGAACTCGTCACCACCGCGGACGACCCCCTCGACGGCCTGGCCCACATCATCGCCGAATCCGCGGGCCCCGGCCGCGAACGCGCCCTCGCCGAACGCGAACTCTCCACCCTGGCGGCCCGCCGCCCCGCCCTCCGCACCGTGGCGCGCCGCTGGCGCGAAGGCGTCGCCGAACTGGCCCGAACCCGAACCGACGACCCCGCCGTCATCGAATCCTTCGTAGCCCTGACCGACGGCCTGTGCACCTCGATCCTCCTCGACGACCACGGCGCCGACCCGGACCACATCCGCGCCCTGCTCACGCGCGCGCTACCGCGTCCCAGGTGAAGTGGACTGCGTTCAGGGGGAATCCGCAGCGGCATCGCCCGAGTAGGGTCCGCCACCAGTTCCCCCTCAGCGACGGGCCATCGGGGTGGGTGAGGTTGTGGATGTCAGTGCGGGAGTCAGCCTTGGCTCACCCGGCGTCCCGAGCGACGGACGACACCGACAGGCCGGACAGGGCGGCCGTCGTCGCGGCGATCCGCTCGATCGGCTTGTCGACCAACCCGTCCATGGCGATCAGCGGGGACAGGTAGGTTTTCGTATTCAGTGTGGACAGGAACGCCTGCCAGCGCGGCAACTGTCGCAGATAGGTCCGGTCGTCGCGCAAAATGAAGACGAGCACTTTTCCGTCAGTCCCCGATCCGCGCAGCGGCACCACCCGGATCTCACTGATGGCCTCCCATCCGACGAACAGCCCCAACGACGGCGTGTGCACACCGACAGCATCGAAGACGAATAGCGGACGCCCCGACAACGACCAGGTCAGCAGATAGCCGATATACGCGAGCACCGGTACGGCGCAGACCACTGCGACACCGATCAGCACTGGAATGGACGCCGCGATACCGCCCGCGAGCGGGATCACGACCATCAGCACAAATGGCAGCATGCTCCGTAGCGCGCCACGTGTCGGCAACCTCACTTCCAACCGCTCGGACGCCCCCGGCACGATGGGGTTTCGAGGTGCCCCGCGACTGATATTCAGCACGCGGATCAGGGCGAGTCGGCGCCGACCCTCGACAACGAAGTATCCGACAACGACCACAACCGCCAATACGGAGACCAGCACGAACGGAAGTCCCGTCACCGAGATGACATAGCCCAACCCCAACCCCAGCACCGCACCGCACAGTGTCAAGATCAGAATCCGCGGGACGCTGATCCTCCCGAGCGCCTTCTCCGCATACGCCCGAGCAATCCGATCGACCTCGGGATCGACGGCAGGCTCACCCCGCAACAACGCCTTCCGCGTAGCACGGTCCAGGTCACGCCACTTCTTCATGTACTCCCTCGCTGTTCAGAGGGCCGCACCCTAGCCGACCGAGTTGAACTCTCGCTTCCACAGGGTGGTCATGTGATCAGGAGGAATCTGTGGCGGCATCGCCCGAGTAAGGTCCGCCACCAGTTCCCCCTGAGCGACGGGCTCACCTCGGCCAGCACACCTGGCCGCGGAGATCGCCCCGCCGCGTGGGCGGCGGCGGATCTCATGGACGCAACGACTGTCGTACCCGGGCCGCCTCGCGGGTGAGGTGGTCGCGTTCGGAGAGGGTGGTGGCGGTGTGGGCGGCTTCGGCGTAGAGGGTGGCGGCTTGTTCCAGGTCGCCTGCGCGTTCGTGGAGGTAGGCGCGGGCGGCGGTGTGGCGGGGGAGAGTCGGGTCGAGGTCGGAGAGGGCGGCCAGACCGGCGCGGGGGCCATCGGCCTCGCCGACCGCTACCGCGCGGTTCAGTCGCACCACCGGGTTGTCGGTGAACCGCAGAAGTTCGTCGTACCACTCCACGATCTGCACCCAGTCGGTCTCGGACGCGTGCGGGGCGTCCGCGTGCAGGGCGGCGATCGCGGCTTGGGCCTGGTATTCGCCCAGTCGGTCGCGGGCCAGCGCGGCTTGCAGGATCGTCACTCCTTCGGCGATAAGCCTTGTGTCCCAACGGGATCGGTCCTGGCGGGCGAGGGGTACCAGGCGTCCGTCCGGGTCGGTGCGGGACGCGCGACGGGCGTGGTGCAGCAGCATCAGGGCGAGCAGGCCCGCGACCTCGGGCTCATCGGTGGATGCGGCGAGTTGGCGGGTGAGGCGGATGGCCTCGGCCGCCAGGTCGACATCACCGCCGTAGCCCTCGTTGAACACGAGGTAGAGCACGCGCAGCACCGTCGGGAGATCGCCGGGGCGGTCCAGCGGCAGGCCCGCGATACGACGCTTGGCGCGGCTGATCCGTTGCGCCATGGTCGATTCCGGGACGAGGTAGGCCGCCGCGATCTGCCGGGTGGTCAGGCCACCGACAGCGCGCAGGGTCAAGGCGACGGCCGATCCGGGTGACAGGCCGGGGTGCGCGCACAGGAAGTGCAGCCACAGCGTGTCGTCCGTGGTGGGCACCGGACCGGCCGCCGGTTCCGCATCAACGACGAGTTCCCTTCCACGCCGCGCTGTTTCGGCACGGGTGACGTCGAGGAATTTGTTCCACGCCGCGGTGATGAGCCACGCCTTGGCGTCGCGTGGCGGGTCATCCGGCCACGTCTCCAGCGCCCGGATCAGTGCCTCCTGCACCGCGTCCTCGGCCGCGGCGAAATCAGCGCCGCGGCGGACCAGGACGCCGATCACCGCGGGGACGAGGTCGCGCAGCAGCGCGTCGTTCACTCTGTCACCGTGGGCATTTCGGTGAAGAAGGGCCGCACCTCCAGCCACTCCTGGACCGGGTTGCCGCCCGCGCCCGGAGCGGCGGACAGTTCGGCGGCCAGCTCGAGCGCGCGTTCGTAGGTGTCCACGTCGATGATCATCCACCCGGCGATCAGATCCTTGGTCTCCGCGAACGGGCCGTCTGTGACGGGCGGGCGGCCCTCACCGTCGGAGCGGACGAAGGTGCCCTGCGGCGACAGCGCCTGACTGTCGACGAACTCGCCGCTGGCCGCGAGGCGCGCGGCGAAGTCCTCCATGTACCGCACGTGGGCGGTCACCTCCTCGGGCGTCCACCGGTCCATCGGCACGTCGTTGACCGGCGCGGGGGCACCTCGGTAGTGCTTGAGCAGCAGATATTTGGCCATGATGTTCTCCCCTCGTGCCTTTCCGGCCCATTCTGGCCGTGATGGTCGGTTCAGGCACCCTGACGCTCGGCGCGCTGCCGGATCAGTTCCTCGACCGCGGTGGGCAGCGTGGTGTCGAAGTCGATGAGCTTCGCCCACGTCGGGGTGATCACGATCCGCACCATGCCGTCGTAGAGCGACCGCACCTCGGCCTCCCACTCGACGCGCTGCTCCGGAGTCATTTCGTAGCTGCCGTTCATCTGCAGGTACTCCTCCGGAATCCCATCCACCACCTCCATCTCCGCCCGCCCGCGGATGAGCAGGATCTTCGGCGGATGCACCTCGGTGTCGATGGTCAGCGCGACCTCGGGATTGCGCCGCAGCGAGGGCAGCTTCGGCGCGTTCTTCGTGGTGCAGACCACGATCTCCGCACCGTTCCAGGTGAACGAGATCGGGATATTGCGCGGTGTGCCGTCCTTGGCGACATAGGCCATGCGCAGCAGGTCGCGAGCCAGCAACTCCTGGCTGATCGGACGGTTCAGGACAGCGGTGATCTCATTCGGTCGCATGACGGTCACTCCTTCTCGGTTATCGAGGCCGGTTCGGCTGCTCGTACCCCTGGGACGGAGCCACGCGACACTTCTCGACATCCACGGCAAGAAATTTCCACGAAGTTTCGAGAAGGCTCGACCCACCGGCCGCACTCAGCGTGATCGGTGCGACGTCGCGGTCTCCGGAATACCGGTGAGAGCAGTGCTGTGGACCAGGGCGTTGTACACCCAATCGTGGGCGCGTCCGACGGTGACGCGGGTCCCGAAGAACTGTGCGGTCAAGGCCCAGTAGCGCTGAATTCGGTGATCGGCATCGGTGGCACCGGCCAGCAGCCGGGCGCGAAAGCGCGGGGAATCGCGCTCGGCGCGGGCGTGCGCGTGGGCATGGACGTACTGATCGACTGCCTGTCCGGCGTGCGGTCGCACGCCGGACGCCACGAGCGGCACCACCTCGGTCATCACGTCACCTACCGCGGCGTACAACCCGTGACGGTCCCGGATCCGCTCCGGCTGATTCCGCCAGTATTGCCGCCGGACGACTCGGCTCATCTCGGGGTCGGCGATCAGGGCGGCCAACTCGGCATAGGCGACAACCTCGTCGAGCGACGGATCGGCGGGCGGCTCCGGGACGTTCCAGTACACCCAGCGCGCACTGATGTGCTGCGGTAGCGGTGCGAGGATACGCCGCCAGAATCGCACGAGCCCGTCGTGCACGGCACCACCATCCTGCGCGGCCGCGAGCAGCGCGAGGCGTTCGGCACGCTGTGCCGGGGACACACTCTCGATGGCCCGCAATGATGCCCGCCGCCACGCCAACAACCTGAATTCCTGGTCGAGCCGCGCACTTTCGGCAGCAATGACCTCCGCCATCGACAGCTCGTCACGGATTACACCGGAGATCGAGTTCAGCCCGAGGCCGAATGCGCGCAGCCGCCGCACCAGCAGCAGCCGTTCGACGGCGCTCTCGGCATCGAACATCCGGTGTCCACCCGCACTGCGCTGCGATTCCAGAATGCCTTCGTCGCAATAGAACCGGATCGTCCGCACCGCAATCCCGGTGCTGCGCGCCAACTCTCCGATGCTCACCAACACATCGGAGTGCGTGTTGTCCGTCACAAGCTCTTGAACCTCCACCCCGCTGAAGCTTTTAGCGTAGTGCCACTGCCGTTCACATATACGTCGTCACACCGAGGAGGGTGTTTCGTGGCCACCACGCAAGCAGAAATCGTCGCCGGCATCGCGGAGATCGTCGAGGAGGTGACGGGAATCGACGCCGCGGAGGTGACGATCGAGAAGTCCTTCGTGACCGATTTGGACATCGACTCGCTGTCTTTGGTGGAGATCGCTGTCCAACTGGAGGACAAGTACAGCGTGAAGGTCCCCGACGAGGACCTGGCCAGCTTGCGAACCGTCGGCGACGCGGTGGCCTACGTCCTGAGGATGGAGACCGAGAAGCCCGAACTCGCCGCGGAGATGGAAGCGAGGTACAAGGAAGACCGAACCCCCTGAGCAGCAGGCTCACACCTCATGCCAGACATCAGCCTGTCCAGGCCCGTGTCCGTCATGGCAGCGCCGTGACCACCCTGCGGTATTACGACGCTCACCCGTGGCCGGACGCGGACGCGACCACGCGGGCAGCCGTGGCCACCGTGCTGCGGGAGCGTCCCTGCTGATCTGCGTACCTGCTGCGTACCGAATCCGAGAATTCAGGTACGGCTGCACCGGACAGTTCGGGGAACCAGCAGGTAGATGGGGTTAGTTCAGCCCCGCGTAGCTGTGCAGCCCGCTCACCACGATGTTGATGATGAACAGGTTGAACAGCATGGCGGTGAAGCCGGCGATATTGATCCAGGCGGCCTTGGTGTCGCGCCAGCCGGAGGTGGCGCGGGCGTGGAGGTAGGCGGCGTAGACGACCCAGGTGATGAAGGAGACGGTTTCCTTGGGGTCCCAGCCCCAGAAGCGGCCCCAGGCGGCTTCGGCCCAGATGGCGCCGAGGATGACGCCGGTGCCGAAGAGAGGGAAGGCGACGATGGTGGTTTTGTAGGCGAGGCGGTCCAGGGTGCGGGCGTCGGGGAGGCGGCGGGCCAGGGAGCCGAGGAGGTTGTCGGATTCCGCGCCGTCGGGCTGGCGCATGCGGAACAGGAACAGCAGGCTGGCAACGCCGGAGAGCAGGAAGATGCCGGAGCCGATGCTCACGATGGTGACGTGGATGGGCAGCCAGAAGGACTTCAGCGCCGGGACCACGGGAGCCGCCTCGGCGTAGAGGACGTTGCCCGCCAGGTACATGAGGACCAGGACCGGAACGATCAGGAACACCCACATGGCGCGGAAACGCCGGTCGGACATGAAGACCAGACCCGTCACCATGGCGGCGGCGCAGGCCATGGTGATGAACTCGTACATATTGCCGAGCGGGAAGCGGTGCACCGCGAAACCACGCAGCACGATCGAGGCCAGGTGCAGGCCGATCGCCACGAACAGCACCGCGAAGGCCATATTGCCGAACCGTTCGGCCAGCGTGGGAGCGGGCTTCTCGGCGAGCTTGCCGGGCACGTTCGCCGCGGGCACGTCACCGGAGCCGGAACCGCCGACCGTGACCAGTTCCCGTTCGGCGGTCAGCTTCTTGCGGGCCGAGGCGTACTGCACGATCAGCATCGCCAACACCAGCAGGTAGACCACGAACGCCGATTTGAAGGCGAGATTGCTGTATCCGGCGAGGGTTTCGTCGATCGGCATAGTCATTCTCCCGTGCTGTGGTCCAGCAGCCGTGTGCGTAGGCGGTCGAATTCGCCGCCCCAACCCGCCTGGTCGGTGCGGGCCAGTCCACCCATTTCTACTACGGTACGTCGTTTGTCATCGGGGTCCGCGTCGGGGTACACCCGCAGCCAGATCCGGCGGCGCTTCACCAGCAGCGACACCAGCAGACCCGCCATCATCACGATCGAACTACCCAGCACCCAGCCCTGCGCCGGATCGTGCGAGACCTGCAGGTTCACGAACTCTTCCGCACCGTCGAAGGTCACCGTGGTGCCGTCGGCGAGCGTCGCGGACTCACCGGGCGACAGATTGACCCGCTGCTCCTTGTTCAGCCGACCCTGCTTGATCATCTCCGGATCCAGGGTGAACAGCGACTGCGCGCGCCCGGTGTCCAGACCGGTCTCACCGCGATAGATGTCCACCGCCACCATGGGGTTGGTCATGGCCGGATAGCTCGAGGTGAGCAGCGTGCCGTGCAGCAGGCCGGTGGGCGCGAACAGGCCCTGGATGGCGATCTGGTTCTTGCGCCGCTCCGCCTCGTCGGGATACATGCCGCCGGGCGGGTCGATGCGCAGCACCCCGCTGGACAGGAAGGTCGTCGCATCGTCCGGCCGCCACTGGATGGCCTCGGTGCGGGTCTGTCCGTCCGGGAAGGTGACCGTGAACTTCGGCGCGAAACCGTGACCCTGCAGGTAGATCCGGTCACCGGCCACCCGCAGCGGATGGTTTACCTTCAGCGTGGTGTCACGCCAGGTGTTCGAACTCAGATCCGCGCCCGCCTGATACGAGATATCGGAGGTGAACATCTCCGCCTGCCCGTTGGGCAGATAGTCGGCCTTGAAGTTCTGCACTCGCACGCACAGCGGCGTCAGGCCGGTGCCATCGTTGACATTGCCCGCCCGGAAGGAGTCGAACACCGCCGGAGAGGTGGTGCAGAACCCGGGACCATTGTTGGCGATGACGATGACATTGCCCTCGTAGCCGAACAGCTTGCCGATGGCGATGGCCGCCAGCAGCGCCACCAGCGCGAGATGGAAGACGAGATTGCCGAACTCGCGGGTGTAGCCCTTCTCCGCCGAGACCGTGATCTCGCCCTCGCGGGTGCCGGGGCGGATCACCGTGCGCCAGCCGCGCAGTTCCCGGCGGGCGCGCTCGACGACCTCCTCCGGCGTGGCGGTCTCGCCGCCCTCGTGGTGGTACGGCAGCCGGGACAGATTGCGCGGCACCCTGACCGGCTCGGTGCGCAGCGCCCGATAGTGGTCCCAGCAGCGCGGCAGGATGCAGCCCACCAGCGAGACGAACAGCAGCACGTACACGGCCGTGAACCAGAAACTGCCGAATACGTCGAACAGTTCCAGGCGATCCATCCACGGCCCCAGCGTCGGCCGGTCCGCGATGTACTGGTCCACCTTCTGCGCGTTCAGACTCCGTTGCGGCAGCAGCGCGCCCGGAATCGCGGCCAGCGCCAACAGGAACAGCAGCATGAGCGCGGTGCGCATACTGGTGAGCCCGCGCCAGGTATTGCGCAGGGTGGCCAGCACCCGACCCGGCAGCGACTGGCGCGGCGGGCCGGAAGGAGCGGGGGCGGTGGGGGTTTCGGTCGCTGTCATCAGATCGGAAGGGTCACATTCGAGACGAAGGCGTCGCGGACCCAGGAGACGAACTGATCCCAGGCCCCTGTCACCAGGGCGATGCCGACGGCCACCAGCAGCAGCCCGCCGATCACCTGAATGGTGCGGGAATTGCGGCGCAGCCAGCCGACACCGCGCAGCGCGGTCGCCGAACCGAACGCCAGAATCACGAAAGGCAGGCCCAACCCCAGGCAGTAGGCCACGATGAGCGCGACACCGCGCGCCGCGGTGGTGCCGTCGGTGCCCGCGGAGACGGCCATGACGCCGGAGAGGGTCGGCCCCAGGCACGGCGTCCAGCCCAGCGCGAAGACCGCGCCGAGCAGGGGTGCGCCGACAATGCCGCTGAGGCGGCGCGGCTCCATGCGGGTGTCCTTCTGCAAGGCCGGGATCAGGCCGATGAAGGCCAAGCCCATGACGATGGTCACCACGCCGCCGACCCGTTGCAGCAGTTCACGATTGACGTTCAGCACCTGGATCGCGCCGAAGACGGTGGCGGTGGCCAGCACGAACACCACCGTGAAACCGGCGACGAACAGCCCGGCCGCACCCGCGACCCGCAGGCGCGCACGGCTTTTCGCGGCCTTCTCGGCCAGTGCCGTCGAACCACCCTGCGCCGCTTCCCGTTTCGCCGACTCGACGGTGACCGGCGGCGCTTCCGCGCCGACCAGGCCCGCCAGATACGACAGATAGCCCGGCACCAGCGGCACCACGCACGGCGAGGCGAACGACACCAGACCCGCCAGCACGCACGCCCCCAGCGCCAGCAGCAGCGGCCCGGAAGACGCTGTCTGCTGGAAGGATTCGCCGACCCCGGCCAGTACCGTCACGTTCACGACGGGTCCTCGGCGGCGATGCGCTCGACGGCGGGCTGGAGGTCCTCGGCGAGCAGGGCGCGCAGGAAGACCGCGGCGACGCGGTGCTGCCGGTCCAGGATGAGCGTGGTCGGAATGACGCTGGTGGGGAATTTGCCGCCGAGCGCGAGCAGGGTGCGCATGGACGGGTCGTAGATCGACGGGTAGCCGACGTTGTAGTCGGTGACGAAGTCCCGCGCCTTGTCCTTCTGGTTGTCACGCACATTGATGCCGAGGAAGGCGACGCCGGAATCGCGGGTGGCCTCGTAGACCTGTTCCAGCGCCGGAGCCTCGGCGCGGCACGGGCCGCACCACTGGCCCCAGATATTGATGACCACGACCTGATTCGGGAAATCGCTCACCGAGGTGGTCTTGCCGTCGGTCATGAGATCCGGCCCGGACAGCGTGCCGATGGTGCCGCGGCTCGACGGCGGGTCGTAGAAGATGTCGGTCTCGCCGCCCGGTGAGACGAAATCGAAGGTGCCGCCCTGGGCCACCGCGTCCTTGCCCGCCGTCGAACAGCCCGCGAGCGCGGCGACCAGGCACACGCTCGCCAGCAGGATCGACAGCACGCGCCGCGGCGCGGCGGACCCGGACGGGGCCGCGGTGCGCCGGAGCGGCCCACCCGAACGGAGGGCGCGGCTCCCGCGAAATCCCCCCGGCACGGACGGTCGCCCCGCGTTCGGACGCGGGGCCTGCTCTCGGCGCTGACCGGTCATGCCCCGGTCACCGTCGGATCGGTGGCCCCGGCGGGCTCGGAGTAGACGATGTCGATGAGGGTGTCGCCCTGGTAGACCAGCGAGGTGAGCGACGCCAGCGAGCACTGGCGGCGGCGCGGGTCGTGCCACAGGCGCTGGCCCTGCAGGAAGCGGCGCAGCGTCCACACCGGGAGCTGATGCGAGACCAGCACCGCCTCGCGGCCCGCCGCCTCGACCCGGGCCTTGTTGACCGCGGCCAGCATGCGGTGCGCGATCTGGAGGTACGGCTCACCCCAGGACGGGGTGAACGGGTCGCGCAGCTTCAGCCAGTGCCGGGGCTTGCGCAGCGCGCCGTCGCGGGCGGCGACCCGCAGGCCCTCGAAGGTGTTCCCGGCCTCGATCAGGTTGTCGTCGGTGCGGATCAGCAGACCGTGCTGGGTGGCGATGGGGTCCGCGGTCTCCTGCGCGCGTTGCAGCGGCGAGGCCACCACCAGCGCGATGTCGTGGTCGCGCAGCGAGCGCGCCACGGCCTGCGCCTGCGCCTGACCCGTCACCGAGAGCCCGAAGCCGGACAGGCGGCCGTACAGGATGCCCTTGGGGTTGTGCACCTCGCCGTGCCGCAGCACGTGCACGATGGTCTCGACGTCACTGGCCACCTCGCCCGGAAGGACGGTATCGCCGGTGGCAATGGGGCTCTGGTCGCGGTCCGGCGCGCTCGTGGCCGCATCGGATTCGGCATCCGCCGCCGCATCCGGGGTGACTGAGGCATCCGAGGCGTACGGGGTGTCCGGGGCGTCCGGCGCGTCCGAGGCATCCGGGCCCGTGATCTCGGTAGCCGATCCGGTGACACTCACCTCGACCGCCGGGTATTCGGCGGACGCATCCGCCGACACGCTCTCGGACGCGGCTGTCGAACTCGCGGCTCGCGTCGCCACCCCGCCGACGGGATCGGCGGCCGCGCCCGCGGCAGGCTCGTGCGCATCGGCCGCAGAAGAGTCGGCCACCCGCGAATCAGCCGCGTGCACAGCGCTTTCCGCAGCCTTCGAGGCAGCCGCGTGCACAGCGCTTTCCACAGCGGTTGAGTCGGCCGCGCGCACTGCGCTTTCCGCAGCGTTAGAGGCAGCCGCGCCGCTGGCTACGGAATCCGGGCTGGCCGCCGGTGCGCTTGCGCCGGAGGCGGTTTCGTCATCGCCCGCCGGGCTCGACTCGGCGGTCTCCCGCTCGGCCTGGCGCAGGGAGTTCAGCAGGCGGGCGGCGTCGGCGGTGGAAACGGGCTGGGTCGAGGGGGCCGGTTGACCGGTGTCGGGGTGGTCGGAGCTCACGCGGATCCTTCGGGGGTGGCGGCGGCCGCGGCGGAGGCGGCCGCGGGCAGGGCGGCGGCGATACGGTCGAATGCGTCCTCGTCGAGCGCCGCGGAGACGAACCACGCCTCGAACGCGCTCGGCGGCGCGTACACGCCGTGGTCGAGCAGCGCGTGGAAGAACGCCGGGAAGCGCCAGGTGTCGCTGGCCTTGGCGGCGGCGTAGTCGGTGACCGGGGTGTCGGCGAAGAACACGCTCACCATATTGCCCGCGAATTGCACCTGATGACCGACACCGGCGGCGGTGAGTGCCGCGGTGAGCAGTCCGCCGAGGCGCTGCGCGTTCTTGTCCAGCGTGGCGTACACCGATTCGTCGGCGGCGCGCAGCGTGGCCAGACCGGCGGCGACCGCGACCGGATTCCCGGACAGCGTGCCCGCCTGGTACACCGGGCCCAGCGGCGCGAGGTGGTTCATGATCTCGGCGCGACCGCCGAACGCCGCGGCGGGCAGCCCGCCGCTCATCACCTTGCCGAAGGTGTAGAGGTCACCCGCGACGCCGTCGATGCCGTACCAGCCGGAATGGCTCACCCGGAAGCCGGTCATGACCTCGTCCATGATGAGCAGCGCCCCGTGGTCGGCGGTGAGCTGCCGCAGTCCGGCGTTGAAGCCGGGCAGCGGCGCGACCGCGCCCATATTGCCCGCGGCGGCCTCGGTGATGACGCACGCGATCTCGCCCGGATGCGCGGCGAAGGCGGCGGCCACCGCCTCCAGGTCGTTGTACGGCAGCACGATGGTGTCGGCCGCCTGCGCCCCGGTGACGCCCGGCGAGGTGGGCAGTCCCAGCGTGGCGACGCCCGACCCGGCGTCGGCGAGCAGCGCGTCCACATGTCCGTGGTAGCAGCCGGAGAACTTGATGATCTTGGAGCGCCCGGTGAATCCGCGCGCCAGCCGGACCGCGCTCATGGTCGCCTCGGTGCCGGAGTTCACCAGCCGCACCCGCTCCACCGGGGCGACCCGCGCCGCGATGGCCTCGGCCAGTTCGATCTCGGCCTCGGTGGGCGCGCCGAACGACAGGCCACCGGTCGCCGCGCGCTGTACGGCCTCGACCACGGCCGGGTGCGCGTGCCCGAGAATCATGGGCCCCCACGAGCACACCAGATCCACGTAGTCGTTGCCGTCGGCGTCGGTCAGCGTGCAGCCGCGCGCGGAAGCGATGAACCGCGGTGTCCCACCGACGGAATTGAACGCCCGCACCGGCGAGTTCACGCCACCCGGGATCACCTCGGCGGCGCGTGCGAAGAGTTGGGCGGAGACCGGCACCGATGCCTGGCTCAGACGCGGAGAAGAACTCACGGCTTCCAGTGTCGCAGCCGCCCGATCCAGCGTCGACGACAGGGTGTAGTGGGGTGGTCCAACGCACACGGCGCGTCATTCATTCGCTGTGTAGTTGCTGGTGCGTAATCTCGAGCACCAGGGCATATTCGGACTATCGGGAGGAAAGCTTCATGCGGATCGCACTCTTCGGCGCGGGACTGTTCGCCGCCGTGGCGGGACTGGCGCTCGGGGCGGGACAGGCCGGCGCGGGAGTGCCGATCGTCCAACCGGATCAGGGGCGTATCGGAATGCACCTGTCGCATGAGGAGACCGCGATGGTGGCGTCCGGACCGCTGCCCGCCGTGGTCAGCATGTTCGTGCCGCTGAACCGGATGGGCGCGGGTCTGCATCCGGAGACGCGGATCTACCGGGACGACGACGGCGGCGTGCACGCCTCGCTGCGGCAGGTGCTGATGGAGGCCGCGCAGCATCCCGACGGCTCGGTCGTGGTGTTCCTGAACGCACCCGGCACCCGCGGCGGGCGGGTGCTGGACGTGTATCAGAACTGGACGCGATAGTCGTCGGGACAGGGGCCGTCAGGATAGGGGCAGCCCCAGGCAGAACGCCGCCCACCCGGTGCTGAGCAGGCAGTTCAGCTGCACCGGTAGCAAATCCAGCCAGGAGAACACGGGTATGAGCGTCATACTCGGAGATTGTCCGCCTCGCGGGCGTTCAATCGGTGCGATGGCGCGTCAGTGTCCGGCGGTTGTCCGCCGCGTGCGCACTGGGTCGTCCCGGCGCGTGCGCGCCACGGCATCGATGAGCAGCAGCCCGCCGACCGCCACGGCCACCGCCGCCAGCAGCAGCCACGGGCCCGCATAGCGCACCGCCTCGAAGCCCGGCATATCGCCGTTGGGTGCGTACCAGCTGGTCTGAACACCTCGCCGCCAACTCCACACCGCCGCCACCCCGCACAGCGGCACCAGAAGAAATTCGGCGAGCACGCCGAGCCACCGCATCAGCGCGCCCCTTTCTCCTCGTCCCTGCCCTCGAGATCCCTGCCGTCGAGATCCCTGCCGTCGAGATCCCTGCCGTCGGCATCCCGGCCCTCGAGCTCCGGCAGTCGCTCCAGCGCGGCGGCGAGTTCGGCGCGCAGCGTGCGGTGATCGCGCGCCCACGCCTGCACCAGCCCGCCGTCGCGCAACTTCAGTCCGATGCCACCGCGCCGCCGCGGCACCCCGGTGAGTTCCCCGAGCGCCCTGGCCGACTGCCAGTCCTCATCATCCCAGGACTCCTCGTCGACCTCCGGCAGCACGGCCGCGATATTCCGCAGCGGCAGCAGTTCGGTGCCCTGGCGCAGGTGGGTGTCGGTGAGTTCGACACTGATGTGCCGTCGCCCGGCGACCACCTGCAGCCAGACGAATCCGCCCAGCAGCGCCGCGCAGAATGCCAGCCCGAACCAGTGGATCGCGCCGCCGCGCACCGCTTCCAGCACCAGAATGAGACCGCAGAGGGCGGGGCCGTAGGCGATGGTCCGCCAGCGCGCACCCGGCTCGGCGAACAGCACCGGAGGCGCGGGGGCCGCTGGCGCGTCGGTCATAGGCCCGGCGTCTCGGTCATGGGGGTCAGCCGACGAGCCCCGGAATCAACAGCACGGCGAGGGTGAGCAGTCCGAACAGAATCAACAGACTCAGCACCAGCAGATCTCGCCGAAGGCTGTGCGGCTGCTGAATCACCACTCGCATCATTGCCTCCGAACCACCGGAGCCGAGCGCACCATCGCCCAACGGATGATGCCCGACTTCCGGTTCCCAATTTCCCTGTGACTGTCCTCACCATACCGCGCCTACCCGCCGGTACAAACTCCGGTGCGCTCACCGCGGACCCGGACGGAAGTACGCGTCGGATTCCGCGCGGTAGCAGAGGAATACGGCCCCGGCGGCGAGCACCGCCTGCACGACGGACGCGCCACCGGCCACCAGACCCGCGATGCCACCTACGCCGCCGCTCCCCGGCAGCGCACCCGGGGCCGCGTCGCCCGCGCTGAACAGGACGCCCGCCGCGCCGACTACCAGAAAGACTGCTAACACCATGAGAAGTGTTCTTGCCCAACGCTTTCCACGCTGCAACTGGAAGGCTGCGAAGGCCGCCGCTCCCAACAGGCTCAGGATCAGCACGGTCCCGACGACCATCGTCATCATCACCATCACCTCGGCCCGCGCCAGCGTCGGCTGATCATCCCGCAACTGATCGAGGAGCTCAGCCGCCAGCACCTTCCGCTGGCCGAACTCGGCGAGCATAGCGGCGATCACCTGCACCACGCCCACGGCCAGCGCGGCCCACCAGAGTTGGGTGGCGGTGCGGACATCCTCGGGGACGGGCCGCGGGCCCGTCGGTGGAGCGATTCGATTCACGACAACCAGTGCGCTGCCTCGGTCGCCCAGTAGGTGAGCACGATATCCGCGCCCGCCCGCCGAATCCCGGTGAGCGACTCCAGAATCGCGCCGCGCCGGTCGATCCAGCCGTTCTGCGCGGCGGCGGTGATCATGGCGTACTCACCGGAGATCTGATAGGCGGCCACCGGCACCGTGGACCGGTCGGCGACCTCGCGCAGGATGTCCAGATACGACATGGCGGGTTTCACCATGACGATGTCCGCGCCCTCGGCCAGATCCAGATCCAGTTCGCGAATGGCCTCGCGGCGGTTGGCCGGATCCTGCTGATAGGTGCGGCGGTCGCCCTGCAGCGACGAACCGACCGCCTCGCGGAAGGGGCCGTAGAAGGCCGAGGCGTACTTGGCGGCATAGGCCAGGATGCCGGTGTCGATATGCCCGGCCGCGTCCAGTCCGGCGCGGATGGCGGCCACCTGGCCGTCCATCATGCCGCTGGTGCCGAGCAGGTCGGCCCCGGTCTCGGCCTGCGCGAGGGCCATGTCGATATAGCGGTCGAGGGTGGCGTCGTTGTCGACCGCGCCGTCGTGGCTCAGCACACCGCAGTGGCCGTGATCGGTGAACTCGTCCAGGCAGGTGTCGGCCATGACCACGGTGGAGCCGCCGACCTCCTGCACCAGCGCCCGCAGGCCGCGGTTGAGAATGCCGTCGGGGTCGCTGGCCCCGGTACCGGCCGCGTCCTTGTCCTCCGGCTTCGGCACGCCGAAGAGCATCAGCCCGCCCACGCCCGCGGTGACCGCCTCGACGGCCGCCTTGCGCAGCGAATCCATGGAGTGCTGGTACACGCCCGGCATGGAGGAGATTTCGCGCGGCTCGTCGATCCCGTCCGCGACGAACATGGGCAGAACCAAATGCCGTGGCTCGACGGTGGTTTCGGCGATGAGCCGACGCAGTGCAGGAGTACGGCGCAACCGCCGTGGGCGGTCCAATCCGGTCATAGGGCGATGATATGCCCCCGGCGTGAACGGGTCGCGGGACGGTCCGCCCGCACGCGGGGAATCCGCTTGACCTGCGAATACGCCCGGACCCTTCGGTACTGCGCCGGTCAACGGGACGGTTGGTGCCGTAAGGTGCACAGCGCGGTGTCGGCGGCTGGCGCGAGGTGGGAATGGACGCGAATCGGGAATCTGCGGCATTCGACGCGGAGCTCGCCGAACTGCTGGGCGAACTGCTGCGGGAATGCGCGCACGAACCCCTGCTGCTGATCTCCAGCCCGGATGCCGGAAGTGCGCTGGTGCGCATCGCCCGGGACGGCGCACCGGCACCGAGCCGGTTCGACGAACTACTGGTGGAGGTCTACGAGACCGAACGGCACCGGCTCATCGGCTGGACCGTCACCCAGGTGCCCAATCGCAGCGACGCCGAGGACATCGTGCAGACCGCGCTGGTGCGCACCTACGCCGCACGGCCGGATGTGCGCGACACCGCGGCCATGCGCGGCTACCTGTGGCGGGTCACCGGCAACCTGATCAAGGACGGCTGGAAGCGCACCGCCGTCGACCGCGCCCACCTCGACCCCGACGGTCAGGACCGCATCGTCACCCTCGCCGATCGGGCCGGAATCGCCTTCGACGAACAGATCTCGCTGCGGCACGCCCTCCTCACCGCCCTCGAACAGCTGCCGCCGCGCGAACGCGAGGCCGTGGTGCTGCACACCTACGCGGGCAACACCTACGTGCAGACCGCGGCCATGATGGGCCTGGCGGCGGGCACGGTCAAGGCGTACGTGGCGGGCGCGCTCGCGAAGGTCCGCGCGCAATTGCAGGCGGCCTGAGCGAGCGCTCACATCTCGACCTAAGCCGGAGCGCGTGCGGCACCCGCCCGCGGCACGAGAACCTGGGGCGAATCCGGCACAGCCACGCACATCGTCACTCCCGCTCGGCGACCCGAACGCGAGACTTCGTCTCCGCGCCATGGGACGAAACCCCGCACCGCGACGTGCCCGAAGTCTGCGGCACCACGGCTTCCCGCGCAGCCACGCGAATCCCCTGGCTCCCGCTCGGCATGCCGAGCCCGGCTCCGTACCGGCGGTGCGGCGAGCCTGGCGCGGTCAGGCGCATCGGGTTCGCGACGTGACATGGCGGTGGTGGTTGGAGTCTCACCGCGGTCGGTCGCCGAGGTGAGCGGTGGCGTGGGCCAACTCGGGGCGGTGGCGGCTGTGCGTGATCGCCGTCTTCGGGTCGAGCGTGAGTGGGGTCGGATCCGTTGCGGGGCGGGGTGGGGATTCGAGGCCGAGCAGGGCCGCGCCGAGTGGGGTCAGCCGGTGCCGCACCTGGTTTCGGGTGCGGGTGCTGGTGATCAGGCCCGCGCCGCGCAGGACGGCGGCGTGCTCACTGGCCGAGGACGGGGAGATTCCGAGCCGCAGGGCGAGTTCGGTGGTGCTGCCGCCGTCGGCGACGGCCTCCAGCACCGCCGCCCGGGTCGCACCGAGCAGTGCGGACAGATCTCTGCTGAGCAGCTTGCGCATCGTGCCTCCTGGTCTGTGCAGCCGGTGCGCGCCGTACCCCTCGCAGGGCGCGCACCGGCTGTATGGAGTACGACTCCTCGGCGGGCTAAAAGGTTGGGTGCGAATGCAGGACGGTCGGGATCGTGGTCGGATCGTCCACAGCACCCGTGCGGCGGCCGGATCATCCACCGCACGGGGGCGTGGCATCCGCGCCCGGCGGCAGCAGCTTCCGTTCCGCCTCGGTGAAGGCGCGGTCGTTGACGGCGCACAGGCGGTCCAGGATGTTCTCCCGGTCCAGATTCAGGCTCAGCAGACCGTGGTCGGTGATGAAGTGGATGTCGGTGCCGGTGCGCGCCATCCACAATCGCAGCGCGGTGGCGGGTAGCTGGGTGTTCACCAGGGTTCCGCGCTCGGCGTCGAGGATGTGGAACTTGGCCGACACCCACCCGGTGACGATGAGATCGTCGGGGGTGAGCTCGACCAGCGGAGCCCACGGAATCGCGATGGGGGCGGCCACGATCCGCCCGGTCGCCAGATCCCAGCGCTCCACCCGCCGCACCTCCGTCCACACGTAGGCGATCGGGAGATCGACAGTCTTGGCGAGGGTGTCGATCCACCCCGTGTCCGATCCCGTCAGCTCACGTATCCGGCGGCCCGCCACGCTGTCCCAGATCACCAGCCCGCGCCGGGTGAAGATCATCAGATCGCCCACCGCCGTCCCGTTACGCAAGGCCGTGGCCCGCTCCGCGATATCGGCGAAGTCCGCACGGCCACGCCACACCTGCTGCGGTCCCCCGAGCGCGGCTCCGGCGCCCACCCGCCAGCGGCTCACATAGCCGGCGTGCAGCACCGCCACCTCGTCCGCGTGCGACGCCACCAGGGCGACCGGCACCCGGCGGGCGTGCGGACCGGCGTATTCCAGCGGCACCGGCAGTTCCAGGCGGGTGACCGGGCGCAGCTCGGGAACCGAATACACCAGCAGCTCATGCGAATCCAAGCCCAACACCAGGTAGGCCCCGTCCGCGGTGACGGTCATGTCCCGCATCCGCGCGGCGTCGCGGCCGTCGAGCGTCAGCGTGGCCGGCGGCCGCACCATCGGCAGCACCTCCCGCAGGTCCACCCGGGCGGCGTCGGCGTGGAATTCGGCGACGAAGCGGCCGTCGGCACTCCAGTGCATGAGGGTCGGATCCGCACCGAATTCGGCGCTGGAGCCGACCGCGGCGGCGGGCGCGTGCCGGGTCAGGTCATCGGCGCCGACCACGAACAGCTCCGGCCCGGCCGCGCCGGGCCGCACCAGGAACGACGGCCTGCCGGTGCTCTGATAGCGCGCCTGCACCTTGTACGTCTGCCGCGTGACCAGATCCACCAGGTGCACCAGTTGGAAGGCCGCGCTCTCGGGGGCGAAGGCAGCGACCAGGTAGCGCCCGGTCTCATCGCGCTCCACCACCGCGCCGGGCGGGACGGCGGCGCAGCCGGGACCCACCCCGTACACGCGCGGGCCGGTGGGCTCGGGCACCGTGATCTCGCCCAGGCGACCGTCACCGCAGTCGGTGACCGTGCCCTGGGCCGGATCGGTGGGCCGCAGCGCGGTGCCGTCCGCGGCGCGCAGCCGGTACCGCTGGCCGCCGCGTTCGTCGACGGCCAGGAACCAGCTTCGTCCGGACGAATCAACCTGCACCGGAAGCGATTCCGACGGCATCTCGGCGGTGTAGGAGGCCAGCGGCATCGGGTCCGACCCGGCGGTGTCGAAGGTCGTCACGGTATCGGGGTCGCCCACGTCCGTGGCGAGCCGCTTGCCGTGGTCGATGGGGACCGGGGAGCGACGCGGGTCGCGGGAGACCACCAATCGCGTTCCGTCCGCGGAGAACATCGCGCTGATCGCGGTGACGGCCGGTGCGACCGGGCCGTCGGCCAGTACCTCGAACGGCCCCGTCCGCCGGACCACATCCCACAGCCGAACGCCGCCAACGGCATTCACGGTCGCCAGCCGACTGCCGTCGGCGCTGAGCACCAGCGAGACGACATCGCGCACGGGCAGCCGCCACGGCTCACTGCCACCGTCCAACAGGTCGCGCCAGACCGTGACGGTGCCGTCGCCGTCACCGATCGCGACCACGGCGGCGGTGCGGTCGGCGGCCACCAGCCGCACGTCCTCACCGAGGCCGGTGCGCACCGACACCGCCGAGGCCAACCGCAACTGCTGAGTGAGCAGCGCCGCCTCCACCGTATGGTCACCGGGCGCGAGCCGGGCCGCGGCCTGAGCGAACTGCAAGGCCAGATTCGGCCGCGACTGCGCCAGTTGCAGCGACCGTTCGGCCAGTGCGACGCCCGCCAGCGAACGCAGGGCCTGCTCGCGCTGTTCACCGGTGCGGTACGCCACCGCCGCGGCGCCCGCCGCCACCAGGGTCAGCACCGCCAGCACGGCGGTGAGCACCCGCCAGCGCGCCACCTCGCGCCGTCGCACCCGGATACCGGCGGATACGTACTCGCGCAATGGATCCGCGATGTCGTCGGGTCGGCGGCTCAACCATTCCTCCGCGTCCTGGAGGGCGCCGCCGCGCGGCAGTTCGCCGTCGTCGCGCCCGTGCGCCACCCAGGTGCGGCGGGCGCGCTCGGTGCGCTGCTGCCATTCCAGGAAGTCGCGGTCGGACTCCAGCCATTCGCGCAGCCGGGGCCAGTTGCCGATGAGCGACTGGTGGGCCAGTTCCACCACGTCGGCGTCATCCGCGCCACGGCCGGTGACCACCAGCCGCTCCCGCGCCAATCGTCCTGCCACCGAGCGCAATTCGGGTACGTCACGCATGGAGACCGGCACCCGGACGAAGCCGTCGCCGCGCGGCGCGGCCAGCATGGTCAGCAGTCGACGGGCCGCGCGACGGTCGGCCGCAGCGGTGAACTGGCCGAACACCCGCTCGGCGCGGCGGGCGATGGAGGCGGCGGCGCGGCCGACAGCCTCGTAGTCGGCGAGGGTGAGGCGGCCACCGCGACGCTGCTCCCACAGTTCGGTCAGCACCGATTCCAGCAGTGGCAGTCCACCGGGTTCGCCGACCGTGTCGTCGACGAGGCGTTCCACCAGGTCGTCATCGAGGTCCACGCCGGGAGCATGGGCGGCGGGACCCCGAATGGCCTGGCGCAACTGCTCGCGGCCCATGGGTGCGAGGGCGATGGTGGCGCGGTCCAGGGCGTGGCCGAGGTCGCCGTCGGCCAGCACTTCCAGCACATCCCAGCTCAGGGTGAGCAGCAGCCGTACGGACGGGTCCGCGGCGCGACCCAGTAGGTCGCCCAGCTGTTCCCGGGCGCGGGCGGGGTCGGTCGCCACCAATTCCTCGAACTGGTCCGCCACCAGCACCGTCGACACCTCGGCACCGTCGCCGGTTCCGGCGGCCGGGGCGCGAGCAGCGCTCGGTGCCGGGCCGATCTCGAACTCAACTGCCGCCCAAGATTTTTCGGACTCGGCTGCCACCCGCGACACTTCAGGATCTGCTGCCGTCCGCGACACTTCGGGCTCAGCTGTCGTCCATGATGTTTCAGCACTCAGGTACACGACCCGCACACCCTCGGCGCGCAGGCGCGGCACCACGCCCGCGCGCACCAGGGAGGATTTGCCGATTCCGGAGCGGCCGACGACCGCCACCACGGACAGCTCAGCCAATGCCGCCAGCACGCGGTCGATATCCGAACCGCGCCCGTAGAACAGGTGGGAATCGTTCTCGCCGAAAGGTTCCAGGCCGCGATACGGGTTCGGCAGCGAATCCGGGTCGAGGCCGAGCACCTCGTTCACCGGGATCATGAACGCGGTGCGGGTCAGCCGGCGGCGGTCGGCGGCCACGGCCATCCCCACCACGGCCTCACTGCCCGCATCCCAAACCGGTGCACCGCTGAAACCACCGGTGAGCGGCTGCGCACCGTCGGCGGCGTGCAGTTGCAGCCAGCCGGAGCCCTGGGGGGCGCGGAACTCGCCCCACGCCCAGACGCCGTCGGTGAGTTCGGTGGGGAAGCCGACAGCTCGGAATTCGCGGCCCCACGGGCGATCCGCGCGCCACAGCGGCGGCGGGGCGAGATCGGCGTGGGGCACATCGTCGAGTTCGAGGACGGCGATATCGCCGCGGCCGTCCGTGCGCACCGGATCCCAGCTGTGCACGCGTGCGGTGGCCCGCGGTGCGCCGTCGAGCAGCGGGAAGTCCAGGGCCACAACGGCTGTCGCGATGTCGGCGGCCGGACCGACGGCGGCCGTCACCACGTGGGCGCAGGTGGCGACGCGGCCGGGGCCGATCACGAAGCCGGTGCCGACGGCGGCGCCGTTCCCATCCAGCACCCGTGCCACCGCGGCGCCCACCCGCCCGGCACCGGGAAACACGGCAGACATAGCTGACAGCTTGGCAGGCCGTGCGGGAAATCGCGACCGGGATGCGGCCGCACCACCCATGGTGAGCAGCGGATTTTGTCGTAGGTTGCCGGTACAATCGAATATGTGTTCGAGGGATCGCACCGGGCGGCCCCGATCGCGACGAGAGGATCGACCGTGCTCGCTGCCATCGCCACCCTGCCCACCGCAACCGTCCCGAAGAAGGGGGACCCCATCGCCCAGGCTTGGCGTCCGCTCGTCAAACAGCCGCTCCCCGCCGGGCGACCCCGCTCCTGGTACATCGCCCACAACCGCCGCCTCAAGGCCATGCGCCTGGCCATCGCCCTGCTCGACGCGGGCGCCTTCACCCCCGACCAGGTGACCGACGAGAAGATCCACCACACCGCCGAGGTGATCGGCGTCCATCCCCCCTCCCCCACCACCTGCCGCATGGTCCGCCGCCTCATGCAAGCCCGCCGCTGAACCACACC